>DATGNG010000335.1:0-4863 GCA_035306865.1 Sphingobacteriaceae bacterium | reverse complement strand
CAGCATAAATCTTGGCACCCCTCGCAAGCGCATGTTCCAGACTTTCCAGGACGATGGTACCCGATCCCTCTCCAGCCACAAAGCCATCGCGGTCCTTATCAAATGGACGGGAGGCAGTTGCAGGGTCGTCATTGCGGGTAGAAAGTGCATGCATGGCATTGAATCCGCCAATACCAGCCTCGTTAATGATGGCTTCGGAACCTCCGGTAATAATCACATCGGCATAACCCGCACGGATATAAACCAACGAATCGATCATTGCATTTGTTGATGACGCACAGGCTGATACCGTTGAGAAATTGGGGCCTCTCAGTCCATATTTCATGGAAATATGGCCGGGAGCAATGTCCAGGATCATCTTTGGGATAAAGAACGGATTGAAACGGGGCGTTCCGTCTCCGCCTGCATAAGCAAGGACTTCATCCAAAAACGTTTTCAGACCCCCGATCCCAGACCCCCAGATCACACCAATTCGATTGGTGTCTAATTTTTCAAATTCCAGTCCCGCATCGCGCACAGCTTCATCGGTGGAAGCCATTGCGTAATGGACAAAAGGGTCAGCTTTCCGGATTTCCTTGCGATCCATGAAATCCTCTGGGTTGAAGTCTTTCAATTCACAGGCGAACTGGGTCTTGAATTTCGACGCATCAAATCTCGTGATCGGAGCGGCACCACTTACTCCTTTCAACAACCCGTCCCAATAGGCGGTGGCGGTATTGCCAATAGGAGTAAGTGCTCCCAATCCAGTAACTACTACTCTTTTAAGCTCCATTTATTTTGCTAAGACTGGCTTAATCAATTAGTTAACTTTCTTTTCCAAAAATGAAACTGCCTGACCGACAGTACTAATGTTCTCGGCTTGGTCATCTGGAATTTCAACATTGAATTCTTTTTCGAACTCCATGATCAACTCAACGGTGTCGAGTGAATCTGCACCTAAGTCGTTGGTAAATGAAGCCTCTGGTGTAACCTCGTTTTCATCTACTCCTAACTTTTCAACGATGATTGCTCTTACTCTTGAAGCGATATCAGACATGATTTTAAAATTTAATTGTGTTTAATAAATCTGTGCAAAGAAAAATAATTTTAAGCAATTATCAAACCTTTTTGATTTTTAGATCCAATTTAGCATCCCAATGCGGGACTTCCATCTTCAATAAATAAGCGAATAAAGGCGATTGACGCATGAAAACACCTAATTTCCTTTCCACAATGACCACTGTAACTCTTTCAATCAAAATTACCAACTTCACTCACTAATATGTAATTTTGCGATGAAAATATAAAATAAAATTGAATAAAGCCCATTTAATTGAATAAAGTTCTCCTAAAATACGATTTTGATTTTGATTTTGTGCTAATTGCCATCTCCTGTCCGCTCAAAGATTACAGGTTATGTCATTTCATCAATAAGCACACGGGGCTGCAGCTTGCCAGGGCCGTAGATTATTCTGTATTTATCCACCAATATGGGGGGAATTGTGAGTTTAGCTGTTTCACCCACCTTCCGGAAGAGGAGGAAGTCGAATTTTACCTTTTTTCCAATAAAGCGGAGGAAAATGGTTATCTGATCCCTGAAATGAAAACATCAGATTACTTCCTGATGATCCGGAATTTCATTGATGATGAAGACCTGGAGCACCTGATCACAGCCCTGAATGATATACCGGATGTGGTGGTTGCCAGTGAAATTGTACCCGAAAAATTAAAATCGCGGGAAAACCTTATATTCTGATTGTGATTCTTTGTTAGAGTGTACAAAATACACTATATTAGCGGCTTATATATAGAGACATAAAATTAAACATTTTCCAATGGACAAAGTTCACAAACGAACTAAAATTGTTGCCACTCTTGGCCCCGCCTCCTCCGACAAAACCATTCTTAGCAATATGATAGCCTTTGGGGTTGATGTTTGCCGGTTGAATTTTTCACACGGCACGCAAGATGACCACCTTCGAACCATCAGGACCATCCGTGAAATCAATCGTGAAAACGAACACCTCAATGTAGGCATACTTGCCGACCTGCAAGGACCAAAAATCCGAATCGGAAAAATGAAGGAGGGTGGAGCAATATTGCGAAACAACGCCAAAATTCAGATTGTTACCAAGGAATTGGGGGGAGGAAAAGAGTTGATAGGAGATGAAAATCGCGTTTATCTTAGCTATGAGCAGTTTCCACAGGACGTCAATACCGATGAGATCATCCTGTTGGATGATGGAAAAATACAGTTGCGGGTGCTACGCACCAATAAAAAGGATACTGTGGAATGTGAAGTGGTCCATGGAGGTATCCTCACCTCGCGCAAGGGTGTTAACTTGCCCAACACCAGGGTTTCAATTCCCAGTCTGACGGAAGAAGATTTGGATAATCTTGATTTTGCCCTGGATCAGGATGTCGAGTGGGTGGCTATGTCCTTTGTCAGAACAGCAGCGGATATTCAGCAACTCAAAGAAATCATCCATTCCAAGGGAAAGCCTGCACGGGTGATTGCCAAAATTGAGAAGCCGGAAGCCATAGAAGATATTGACGCCATCATTGCCGCATCAGATGCCATCATGGTGGCCCGGGGAGACTTAGGGGTGGAAATGCCTATGGAAGAGGTGCCGATCCTGCAAAAAATGATTGTCAAAAAATGCCGGGATGCTGCAAAACCAGTGATCATCGCCACCCAAATGCTGGAGAGCATGATAACTACCCCTCGCCCGACCCGTGCTGAGGTCAATGACGTAGCCAATTCGGTGCTGGACGGAGCCGACGCTGTGATGCTCAGCGGAGAAACTTCAGTTGGAGAATTTCCCGAAATCGTGATCCAAACCATGTGCAGAGTCATCATGCATGTGGAGCAAACCTCCTACCCATATTATATTAGCAAAAAGCCTGAGCGCATTGCCGAATCCATGATACCAGACTCCATTTGCGGGTCTTCAATTTATCTGGCGGAAAAAACCAAAGCCTCCGCCATTGTGGCTATGACCTCTTCAGGATATACGGGTTTTGAGATTTCCAGTTATCGGCCGGATACGGATATCTTCATTTTCACAGGCAATAAGCAGCTGCTCAACACTCTCAGCCTGCTTTGGGGGGTACAGGCTTTCTTTTACGATAAATATGAAAGTACGGATGGCAGCATCAGTGATGTAAATAACCTGCTCAAAGAGAAGAATTTGGTGGAGGCGGGTCAGATTGTGATCAATACGGCATCCACTCCGCTTCATAAAAAAGGAAAAACCAATACCATTAAGGTGACGGTAGTGGATTAAAACACAGAAACACAAACCTGTATTCAGCCAAAACACAAATTCCGTGGGCCTTTTAAATTAATCGGCTCTTGATCACTAAGGTTCCAGCGATTTTATCGTGGAGACATTGTTGCCTGCGATCCAGAAACCCGGAAAAAAAACCTATACCCAGCGTAATGACCCCGATAATTTTGGCGAAGTTGCGGAGAAAGGCATGTGGATAACTGAGTGGGGCTCCTTTTGTGTCTGTCACCCGGATACCGATCAGCAGTTTGCCGGGAGATGCCTGGAGGTTTGAACCTTCCATCAGGCTGCTGAAAATAAATTTCAATACTGGCACTGACAGAAATCCAATCAAAATGGTTGGAATATTTTCTTGTGCGCCTCCCTCACTCCCTACAAGATATATTACCACTACAAACATATAGATAAAAACAGCCAAAAAAGTATCTATGCCCCAGGCCAAAAGGCGCACATCCAGCGTAGCAAAATACTGGGGCGACGTCAGTTCATGCCGAAATCCCAACAGACCGCTTAGCCCGGGGATTTCCCTCAGCTCCTTGAATTCGGGCATTCCTTCCGTCTTGACAAAGTCAGTTGCCTTCAGCCCCATGGCACGCAGATCCTCCAACGCGTACGGCCCCTGAGGCCGCCCGTCAACCACTACAAAATATTGCTCTTTTTCCTTATCCATATTCTTCCAGCCCCCCAATTATGTCTGCCCCTCCAATTTATATCTGTCCTTCCGGCAGTCAGTCAGCTTTTCGCCTCACCGTAAATGAGCTGACACCACCTTTCAGATGAAAGGTATAGCGATCCCCCTCTTCGGTATAACCAGGAGTGGTGTAAGAACCGTCTCCCTGTTTGACAAATCCCTTAAAATCCCTGGAAGAAAGGGCAGAACTGGTCACAATCCGGCAGGCAGCTGATTCGGGCAATTCAATTTCAAGAGAAGCAGCACCAATTTCTGCCTTGACTTCGCTGTGTCCAACAGGAGACCCCAATTTTATCTCCACCGAGGCGGCTCCACAATTCATATCCAATCTGGAAATCTTATATTTCCGCAGGTCAAAATCGGCTGTACCTGCCCCCATACCAATTTCAATGGTCCATATTGGATCGGGATGGAGCCTGATCTTTGCTTCGTTCTTATCGTTACGAAAATTCCAATCCTTTTTTCCAAGCCGCTCTTTCATCATAAATGAAAGATTTATGGATGAATCATTGATCTGACGCGCATTTAACTCGTGTCCTCCAATCACGCTTTCAATTTCCGACCAGAACAACTGATTATCATCCGGGCTTTCAATTTCATATTCAACCGCACCGCCCCTGATATTCAGCTTTGCTGTTTTAACCTGTCCATCATACTCGTGGGTAATGATGTTTTTGACTATCCGGCCCCGGTCATTGTCCGAACGGTAAGTGACGCCCCGATCATTTCCCCTGAACCCCCATCCCCTTACGTTTTCTGAGCTGATCCCCACATAAGCCAAAAAGGCAATACAGGCAATGGTCACCAAAACAGAGATGGTTTTCCCCAATACAGATCGGGATAAAAGCAAATTGATCCCCACGATGATAATAACCAATGGCCACATCCGAAATACGGCACGCC
>DATGNG010000334.1:0-2718 GCA_035306865.1 Sphingobacteriaceae bacterium | reverse complement strand
CGGATGACGACCAAACATGGGGGTCGCAGAACTGGAACCCAACACCAACATTTCAAATCTCATCTTAAACCTCCTCTTACCCCTATTAAAATATCAATCGGTGGCTTTCAGGCGTTGCAGGGCGCTGCGGATATTGTTTTCCACTCTGGTAATCACAGAACCTGCGTCGTGGGGCTTCTGAAAAGTTTCACCAGTGATGTGTTCAAACAATTCGATATACCGGTCAGAAATTGAAAGAACAATTTGATCCGTCATTTGCGGCACCTGCTGCCCATCCTTCCCCTGAAACCCATTTTCAATCAACCATTTGCGGACAAATTCTTTGGACAATTGCTTTTGAGGCTCACCATTGCGTTGTCTCTCTTCATAGCCGTCCGCATAGAAATACCGTGATGAATCCGGGGTATGGATCTCATCAATCAGGTAAATTTTGCCCCCCACTTTTCCAAACTCATATTTGGTATCAACCAAAATCAGGCCCTTTTCCGCTGCCATTTCCGTACCCCGCTGAAATAGTGCTTTGGTGTAATGCTCCAGCATCACATAATCTGCCTCCAAAACGATACCCTGCTGCAAGATTTCGGCACGGGAAATATCTTCATCGTGTCCCACATGGGCCTTGGTGGTTGGCGTAATAATGGGCTCAGGCAACGGATCATTTTCTTTCAAGCCTTCCGGCAGGACTTCCCCACATACACTTCTTCTTCCTGCCTGATATTCGCGCCAGGCGTGACCCGACAAATAGCCCCGGATCACCATTTCTACTTTAAATGGCTCACACATCCTGCCGATCGTCACATTGGGGTCGGGTACATCCAATACCCAATTGTCCACAATATCATCAGTTGCCTTCAAAAATTTGGCTGCAATCTGATTGAGAACCTGTCCTTTATAGGGAATAGCCCGTGGCAATACCACATCAAAAGCCGAAATCCTATCGGAGGCCACCATTGCCAGATACTTGCCCTCAATTGTATAAACATCCCGGACCTTACCCCTATAAAAGGCAGTTTGCCCCTCAAAATTGAAATTCGTTTCCTTTATTGTATTCATGGATCAAAAATTGCCTTAAAAAATGCGGTGCATACTTAAATATAATCAAATATCTCCGTATGCCTGCAAAATCCGCTTCACAAGTTTATGCCGCACTACATCACCTCCACTCAGAAAGATCATATCAATCCCTTCAATATTTTCCAAAAGCTTTATCGCACCCGTCAATCCGGATTGTTGCTTTTTGGGAAGGTCGATCTGGGTCACATCACCCGTAATAATAAATTTGGCCGTTGGCCCCATACGGGTCAAAAACATTTTCAGCTGCATTTCTGTGGCATTTTGTGCCTCATCCAGGATCACGAAACAGTTGTCCAGGGTACGGCCCCGCATAAAGGCCAGGGGTGCCACTTCAATAACCCGGTTTTCCAAAAAACTCTTTAGTTTTTCAGTAGGAATCATATCGTCCAGGGCATCATATAGCGGGCGAAGGTAGGGGTCAATTTTTTCTTTAAGGTCACCGGGCAAAAAGCCTAAGTTCTCCCCTGCCTCCACAGCAGGACGGGTCAATATAATTCGCTTTACCTCCTTATTGCGGAGTGCCCTTACCGCCAACGCCACTGCTGTATATGTTTTTCCCGTACCTGCAGGTCCAATTGCAAAAAGAATATCATTCTTTTGCAGACTCTCAACCATCTTACGCTGATTGGCAGTTCTGGCGCGCACTATCAAACCATTTGGCCCAAAAACAATGGGGTCACCTACCCCCACCTTCCCCGGCCCGGCTTGTTCACTCTCAATTGAGGCAGTGGCATGAGGTTCCATACCCAACAACTCTTCAACATCCCTTGGGGTGAGCCGCTGATACACATCAATATGGGCCAACAACTTATCAAAGCCAGCCCGAAATTGCTCCAACTCCTTTTCTTCTCCCAGAACCTTAATCTCAGTCCCTCTGGGAATCAGTTTTACTTTGGGAAATCGCTTCTTGATCAACTCAAAATTCTCGTTCTGAGCACCCCACAACACCGCAGGGAAATTATATTCGAGAGAAATAGCCTGTTCGCTCAATACTCATTGCTTTTATGGACTATCTGCAGGGGATAGTCCTTGTTTACCATGCCCAAACTTAGGTAAATCCACAATGATATGCAATAGAAAAAAGCGTAACTTTGTGCGCTGATTTTTTTGAATTTTGAGAAATTTTAAGTATATTTAATAATGGCCCTGTCTGCAAACGTACAGATCAAGAACAAAAGAGCGCATTTTGAGTACCATATCCTGGATACTTATATTGCTGGCGTACGGTTGTTGGGTACAGAGATCAAATCCATCCGGCAGGGCAAAGCCAATATCAATGATTCCTTCTGTAGTTTTCTGGATGATGGCCTGTATATCCGCAACATGCACATTGCCGAATTTTCCCATGGTTCTTTTTACAACCATGAGGCCAAGCGGGACAGGCAGCTTCTCCTGACCAAAAGGGAACTCAAAAAGCTGCGTACAAAAAGTGAAACCAAGGGATTCACCATTATTCCTCTCCGCTTATTTATCAGTGACAGGGGGTTTGCAAAAGTGGAAATCGCACTTGCCCAGGGCAAAAAGGATTTTGACAAAAGGGAAACGATCAAGGACCGGGATTTAAAAAGGGATTTAGGCCGAAATGTCAAAATCTAATTTAGGATCTGATTTTAGATCTAACTTCAAACCCAACTTTAAGACCAG
>DATGNG010000333.1:0-4878 GCA_035306865.1 Sphingobacteriaceae bacterium | reverse complement strand
AAAAAAAGGGGGTTGGTCCAAAGCAATACAGACGAGGACGATGCCCGCAAGCAATTGATTCGATTCACCCCTGAGGGAGTTTGTTTGCTGGAAAAAATTCAGCCGATTTGGCAAAGCATTACTCAGGTGATGGAAGAAATTGCTTGTGAAAACGAGGAGGTTGCCTATTTATTATCCAGTATTACTGCCTTAGAATCCGAATTTGCAGTAAAGAATTTATCAGAAAGAATACGATCAAAACATTTAAAATTATGGAAAACACGTTCAATTATGGCATAGATCACCTGACAATCGGTTCGGCAATGGCACTGACCGATGGTAGGTTAAAAGGACGATTGGACCCTAAAACCATAGCAAAAATCCAGCAATCTGCTGCAAATGTGGAAGGGATCGTCGGCCAAAGAGATATTGTGTATGGTATCAATACCGGTTTTGGACCATTGTGTGATACTATTATTTCTCCGGAGGATACTTCAAGGCTGCAACACAACTTGCTCATGAGCCATGCAGTGGGTGTGGGCAAGCCCATTGCGCCAGAAATTGCTAAAACCATGATGATCATCAAGGTCCAGGCACTGGCACAGGGCTATTCGGGCATCCGGTTGGAGACTGTGGAAAGAATTTGCTGGATGATAGACCATGATATGATCCCAATGGTACCTGAGCAGGGTTCAGTAGGGGCTTCCGGAGACCTTGCCCCCCTCTCCCATCTATTTTTGCCATTGATAGGCATGGGTGAGGTGTATTATCAGGGACAACAGATGGAAGCTTCGGCGGCTTTACGGGCTGCCAGTCTGGATCCGCTGCGTCTGGGGCCAAAGGAAGGCCTGGGACTGATCAATGGCACCCAGTTTATCGCTGCCCATGCTGTTCATGCATTGGCACGATTGCATAGGGCTTTGGATGCTGCCGACCTGATCGGGGCGCTGTCACTGGAAGGAATGACTGGTTCCTACAAACCTTTTGATCCACGATTACACGCTATCAGGCCCTTTCCAGGCAATCAATTGGTAGCCCATCGGCTTTGGGTACTTCTCCACAATTCCGAATTAGCCAATTCCCATCCTAATTGCGGGAGGGTACAGGATCCATATTCATTGCGTTGTATGCCTCAGGTCCATGGCGCTTCACGCACAGCCTGGCTGCATTTAAAGGAACTTACCGAAATCGAAATCAATTCTGTAACTGACAATCCTATTGTACTTGGACCGCATGACACCATCAGCGGAGGAAATTTTCACGGGCAGCCCCTGGCCATTGCGATAGATTATGCCACTGTGGCTGCAGCCGAACTTGGCAATATTGCAGATCGGCGCTGTTATCTCATGATAGAAGGTCGTTATGGACTCCCCAAATTGCTGATCGAAGACGCCGGACTCAATTCGGGCTTTATGATCCCTCAATACACGGCAGCGGCCCTGGTTTCCGAAAATAAGGGGTTATGCTTCCCGGCCAGTGCGGACAGCATCCCGACCTCCCTGGGGCAGGAGGACCATGTTTCTATGGGGTCGATTGGTGGCCGCAAACTCAATCAGGTTATCGGCAACCTGGAACAAATACAGGCCATCGAATTATTGTATGCAGCCCAAGCCCTGGATTTCAGGCGGCCCTTAAAGACTTCTCCTGTGCTGGAAGCCTGCCATGCGCTGGTGAGGGAACATGTCTCCTTCGCCACCGAAGACCGGATATTTTCAAAGGACATTCAGAAAATTCACCGCTTGATAAAAAGTGGCGAATTGC
This sequence comes from Sphingobacteriaceae bacterium, assembly GCA_035306865.1. Lineage (GTDB taxonomy): Bacteria > Bacteroidota > Bacteroidia > Sphingobacteriales > Sphingobacteriaceae > DASRQK01. The sequence continues at coordinate 3,138 of DATGNG010000333.1, read as the reverse complement.
TGGCTACCGCAAACGAGGCAGCCAGACAATCAGACATTAAACTAACACCAACTGATTATAAAAATTTCAATGTATAACCATCAAAAACCCACTCATATGAATACTACGGCTTTTATTGAAAAATATGCTTCTCATCCCCATTATTTTGCCCCTATCGGCACAAAGTTGCACGCCCTGAACTGGCCATGCGAAGCAGCCATCCGTATGTTGCTCAATAATCTCCATGCAGATGTTGCCGAGGACCCCGCCGAACTGGTGGTTTACGGCGGCATCGGGCAGGCAGCCCGCAACCCGCAGGCTTTGAGACGCATTATCGAAATTCTGCTGGAGATGGATGAAAATCACTCCCTGTTGGTGCAGTCCGGCAAGCCGGTGGGTGTGGTGAGGACCCATCCCCAGGCACCAAGGGTCCTTATTGCCAATAGCAATCTGGTGCCAAAATGGGCGACCTGGGAACATTTCAACGAGCTGCGAAGCAAGGGTCTGATGATGTATGGTCAAATGACCGCCGGAAGCTGGATTTATATCGGTACGCAGGGAATCTTGCAAGGGACTTATGAAACCTTTGTGGAATGCGGACGTCAGCACTTTGACGGTGATCTGCGGGGCAAATTGGTGGTGACTGCCGGTCTGGGTGGCATGGGCGGTGCCCAGCCTCTTGCTGCTACCATGGCAGGAGCAGTGTTCATTGGAGCCGATGTTGATCCTTCGCGCATACAGAAACGCCTCGACACCCGATATATTGACCGCATGACTACTTCCTACGAAGAAGCGATGAGCTGGGCTCAAGAAGCCCAGGCCAGCGGCAGTCCCCTCTCTATTGGACTGGTAAGCGATGCCGGGGATCTGCTGCAACGTTTGCTGCAGGATGGGATCACTCCCGAAATACTCACCGACCAGACCTCGGCACACGATCCTCTGAATGGTTATGTACCGAACGGCTTGAGCCTTGCGGATGCTGCAGAACTACGCCGCACAGATCCGGTCGCCTACAAGGAGCGGTCGCTCAAAAGCATGGCCCGCCATGTGGGGCTAATGCTGCAATTGCAATCCAGGGGATCAGTCACCTTTGATTATGGCAACAATCTCAGGGAATTTGCCCGGGAAGGCGGTGAACCGAATGCTTTTGATTTTCCCGGATTCACCCCGGCTTTCATCCGTCCCCTGTTCTGTGAAGGCAAGGGGCCCTTCCGCTGGGTAGCCCTATCGGGTGATCCGGAAGATATATACACGACAGACCGGGCCTTGATGGAATTATTCCCCGACAATCTCCCCCTGCACAACTGGCTGCATCAGGCAAGAGAGAAAATTGCCTTCCAGGGTCTGCCTGCACGTATCTGCTGGCTGGGACTGGGGGAACGTGAAAAGGCGGGACTGCTATTCAATGAGCTGGTACGTTCGGGTAAGGTAAAAGGGCCGATCGTCATAGGCCGGGATCACCTGGACTGTGGATCAGTTGCCTCGCCTAACCGGGAAACCGAATCGATGAAAGATGGTTCAGATGCCGTATCCGACTGGCCCCTGCTCAACCTCATGAGCAATACGGCCGGAGGTGCGACCTGGGTTTCCTTCCACCACGGGGGCGGGGTCGGCATGGGTTATTCCCAGCATGCGGGGATGGTCGTACTGGCAGACGGGTCGGACCGTGCGGAAGAATGCTTGCACCGGGTGCTTCACAATGATCCGGCAATGGGTATTTACCGCCACCACGACGCTGGTTATGAAAAAGCCACTGAATGGGGTGAAAAATTTGATATCTTAGTTTGAAATAAAGGGGGGAGGTCAATTCGACCCAGTTCCTGGATTGTGTAACGCTGCCCGAATTTCGGGGGAAATTATATACACAATGGCTGCGGAGTAGGCGGTTTCAGAACACTTCTTATCTGGTTTGACCAACTTGACAGATATTGGCTAAACTGCCACTTTCTGGTCTTTGCCCTTATGCTAATAAAAGTTTAAATCACTTATAAATTACTCTGAACGCATTATTATATCTTTTTGATTAATTTTTTGTTTAAATTTAACAAAAAAAAATAATGCATAACGCTCAAAAACAAATCGAAGTATTCACACAATGGCTGCGGAGTAGGCGGTACAGCGAAAATACCATCAAAACCTACACCGATGCAATACGGGTATTCCTCAGCTTCTTTCCACATAAGAAAATCGAAGAAATTGACAATATTGATGTAATTGTATTCAACAACGAATATATTTTACAAAAAAAACTATCCGCATCGTACCAAAACCAAATGGTGAATGCCATCAAACTATTCTACCGAACAATCTGGAAAAAGCAAATTGAAACGGATCTGATCCATCGCCCGAAAAGACGAAAAACACTACCCAATGTACTTGGAAAAGAAGAAATTAAAGCTATATTGGAATCCCATGGCAACCTCAAGCACCGGGCTATGCTCAGCCTGATCTACGCATGTGGACTGCGGAGAAGTGAGTTACTCAACCTGAAGCCAACAGATATAGACAGCAAGCGAGGTGTGTTACTGATCAAACAAGCTAAAGGAAGAAAAGATCGGATCACCCCAATACCCGGAAAACTCGTTGAACTACTCCGGGATTATTATAAAGCATACCGGCCATTGACCTGGTTATTCGAAGGTCAGAAAAAGGGGGTACGTTATAGTGAAAAGAGTTTGGAAAATGTGCTGAAACAAGCGTTGGTAAAGGCCGGGATCAAACGTCCCGCTACACTGCATTGGCTTAGGCATAGTTATGCTACCCACCTTTTGGAAAACGGAACAGATCTGCGCTATATCCAAGAGCTATTGGGACACAGTAGTAGTCGTACAACTGAAATATATACGCATGTGAGTACGAAGTCTTTGCAGCGGATCAAAAGTCCGTTTGAGGATTTGTAAAGTATGGATTTTTGAAAAAAACTATTATCTTGTATGCGGCTTAGATTTGAGCCCCCCAGTGACACAAAGCCAACCGTTTCAGGATAGATTGGCGACATTTTACGAGGGGTATAAATAAGTTATAGCCAATGCCACGAACGACCGTGCAAACATTGAACGATATGAACGAAAGACCGAAAATAAAATTAGAACTTACGACATATGACAAGACACTTGAAATTCTTGGTTGGACATCAATTCTTGCAATTTGGGTTTTAAC
>DATGNG010000332.1:0-8329 GCA_035306865.1 Sphingobacteriaceae bacterium | reverse complement strand
GGATAAGTTCAAACAGGCCTATTTTTCTGGGATAAGCTTGGATTATTTCGATTATTATCAGCAACAGATCCTCAATATGGATGTAGAAACTGTACAGCGCATAGCCAATACCTACCTTGATTTTGACCGTATGGAAAAGGTCGTGGTCGGAAAATTGTAAATTGCGGTGTTATAAAACCCAATTAATATGAATACCAGACGCCGATTTCATGCGTACCCCATCATTAGCCTATTCACCCTATTGCTGTTTTTGGGTATGGAAATGGATGCGATGGCACAACGCAATAGCCGGTCTAACCGGGCAAGCAGGGAACGAAGTCCACAACAACAACTGATCTACGACAATATCAATTATCTCCCGGGCATACGTACGGTACAGTTTCACCCCGAAGAGAATGAATCCGGCCTGCCCGTCTGGTTTCTGGGGGCACAGGAGCAATTGACGCTTTCCTTTGATGATCTTCGGGGCGATATCCGCAATTTTTATTTCAGCATTGAGCATTGCACGGCAGATTGGCAGAGCAGCGGACTTTCACCCCTGGAATATGTGGCAGGTTATAATGAGGACAGGATTACCGATTATTCTTCTTCGGTCAATACCTTCCAGCCCTACACCCACTACCGCTTTTCCTTTCCCAGCCCGCAGGTCAAACCCACCCGCTCGGGCAATTATCTATTGAAAGTTTATGAAGATGCGGATAAGAGGCGGTTGATCCTCACCCGGCGCTTATATGTGGTGCAAGCGGTTTTCGGGATGGAATTGCAAATGCTGCCTTCTACCAACAATGCCCTGCGATCCCAAAACCAAAAGTTGAACCTGACCGTACAAACGGCGGGACACACAATTTCAAATCCGCACCAACAGATTCAGGTACTGGTCATGCAAAACCGCCGGGCCGATGTACAGCAATGGATTCGCCAGCCCTCTTTTGTGGGGAATACCGAATTGCGTTACCATGATCCCCGGACGCTGGATTTTCCCGGGGGCAATGAGTTTAGGTATGTGGATTTGCGGAGTTTGAGACTGGCATCAGAACGGGTGGCGGACATCCGCAGGGATTCCCTGGTACAGGTGGATATGGTGACGGACCAAAATCTTTCCCACCTCGCTTATGGCCATTTATTTGATGAAAATGGAGCGTTTTTTATCCGGAATGAGGATAGGCCGGATGCTTTGGAGGAGGCCGATTATGCGCAGGTAACCTTTAGTCTTAGTGCAGATGCAACAAGACAAGTTATTGATGCTGATGCAGCTAAAATATATGTGGTTGGGGCATTCAATGATTTCCGCCGCAGTCCTGAAAATCAATTGGTCTATGATCCGCAGAACAAGCTCTGGACGGCCACAATACCGTTAAAGCAGGGCCTATACGACTATGAATACGTATTGGAGGACCCCCTGACGGGGAATGCGAATGCTGTCTATTTTTCAGGCAGCTATTTCCAAACCGGCAATGAGTACCAAGTGCTGGTATATTATAGACGGGCAGGAACCACCTGGGATGAAATATGGGGATACCAAGTGTTTCCATAAATTTTCCTACTTTTGCGGCCTGATATGATAGCGATAAATAATCTGACATTTGAGATCGGCTCCAGGGCATTGTACGATGAGGCTAATTGGCACATCAAACCCGGCGATAAGACCGGCCTGATCGGAGCCAATGGGACAGGCAAATCGACACTGCTAAAACTGATTGTGGGTGAATATACGCCTACTTCGGGTACGATTTCCATGGCCAAAGACCTCAAAATCGGGTATCTCAACCAGGATTTGCTATCCTATGAATCCGACAACAGCATTCTCCACGTGGCTATGGAAGCTTTTGCACGGCAAAACCAATTGCATACAGAGATCGAAATCCTGCTGGAAAAACTGGCCACCGACTATTCGGATGAGCTGATCAACAAGCTGAGCGACAAGCAAAGTGAGTTTGAGGCTTTGGATGGATACAGTATCGAATTCCGGGCACACGAGATCTTAGCAGGTCTGGGCTTTAGTGAAGAGGAGCAAAAACGAAAGTTAGCAACCTTTTCCGGTGGCTGGCGCATGCGGGTCATGTTGGCAAAAATCCTTTTGCAGATGCCGGATATTTTGTTGCTGGATGAGCCGACAAACCACCTGGACCTCCCTTCCATCAAATGGCTGGAAAATTATTTACAGGCATTTGAAGGGGCGGTTGTAATTGTTTCCCACGACCGATATTTCCTGGACAGGGTCATCAAAAAAACCGTTGAAGCCCGAAAAGGTAAATTAACCGTTTATGCAGGTAACTACAGTTTCCATCTGGAAGAGAAAGCATTAAGGGAAGAAATACAGGGCAATCAATTCAAGAACCAGCAGGCCAAAATCAAGCAGGAAGAGCGGCTGATCGAGCGTTTCCGCGCCAAGGCCAGCAAGGCCAAAATGGTGCAGTCCCGGATCAAGGCCCTGGAACGCATGGACAAGGTAGATGAAGTGGATGACGACAATCCAACGGTCAATTTCCAGTTCAAATTCAGCAAGCAGTCCGGCAGGCATGTGATCCGCCTGGAAAATATTGAAAAGTCCTATCCCAATGTTCCTATTTTGAAAAATGCGGAAGGACTTATCGAAAAGGGTGACAAAATCGCCCTGATTGGTGCCAATGGTAAGGGAAAATCGACTTTGTTGCGGATCATTGCGGGTACAGATAAGGATTTCAATGGCGAATGTGAAACGGGACACAATGTGACCCAGACTTTTTTCGCACAGCATCAATTGGAGGCGCTGCATCTGGAAAACAGTATTTTGCAGGAATTACAGGCTTTTGCTCCCAAACATTCTGAAACCGAACTTCGCTCCATACTGGGCTGTTTTCTCTTTACCGGGGATGATGCCTTCAAAAAAATCCGGGTGCTGTCCGGCGGGGAAAAGTCACGGGTGGCCCTGGCCAAGGCCTTGACTGCTGATGCCAATTTCCTGATCCTCGATGAGCCGACCAATCACCTTGACATCCAGTCCGTCAATATTCTGATCCAGGCCCTGCGTCAATACGAGGGTACCTTTGTACTGGTCTCGCACGACCGTTACCTACTGGACAATGTAGCCAACAAAATCTGGTACATCGAAGACCAGATCATCAAAGAATATCCCGGCACCTACGCCGAATACGAAGAGTGGCAAGCCAAACGCAACAATCTCAACCAAAAAACGGATCAAAAAGCAAAATCCGGGCAGAAAGGCAAGGGCGATCAGAAACCTAAAACCGAATCAAAGCCCCGTGTGGATCAAAAGCAACCGGACAACAGCCGTAACAATAGCCGTAAGCTGAATTCGCTCAACAAGGAACTTGAAGAGGCCGAAAAGCAAATTACGGCGCTGGAAATGCGTATCAAAGAGCTGGAAACAGAAATGGCAGATGAAAAAGTCTATTCAAACCAGGCACTGCTGACCGAAAAAAACCACACCTACGAGTCCACCAAAAAGCAGCTACAGACCTTGCAAAGTCAGTGGGAAGCATTAGCAGAGCAAATTATGGAACTGTCCGAGTAAGGTTCTGATAAAAAACGATCTGGCTAAAAAAACCAGATACTTGTGCGATATCAATTTCTTACTTCCCCAAATTCATACAAATTTGGGGATTTTGTTTTTGTGAAAACACTAATCCGAGGAATGAATTCATTTCTCGGAAAGTGTGAAGCCTGTGAAAGAAGTGGTTTTAAAAAATATAAATTAATACTAAATACTATTTCCATTTTGTAATTTTTTCATAACTTTATCGTTGCTAATTATTTGACTGACTAATTTTAAATCTATGGAACTTTTAGGTCTTGGTGTATTTGCACTTATTGGGTTTATTGGACTTATTTGGCTATTACCAATTATAATTATTGCTGCATCCAACAGAACAAGTGGCAATGAGAAACTGGCTTGGATCCTGGCTGTGATTTTTATATCCTGGTTTGCTTGGATATTTTTTTTGTTGCTGGCACCAATTAAGAAGGGGTGAGTTAGGCCTAAACTTTTCGAGGCACAAAAGATACCTCCAGAGGATTACCTCGCTTTGCTCGGTGATCCCTTGGAGGGGAGGCTTCAAAGCAAAGGAAAAGCTTTTCGCAGTGCGTTTTCGCTCTTCGTTTCACTCGATCGAAATTTGCACTGCTCAATTTTTTATTTTCAGACTTCGCTCGCTCAAGCAAGCTTGGACTCGCTTGTCTGAAAATAAAAAACCCGACTTTCGCCGGGCTTTTCCTTTGCTTTGGCGGAGAGAGAGGGATTCGAACCCTCGATGCGGTTATCCCGCATACAGACTTTCCAGGTCTGCTCTTTCAACCACTCAGACACCTCTCCGTTTAAGGAATGCAAATGTAGGAATTAATGGGGTTCGAAGCAAATATATTTGTGTTTATCCTTCGTAATTGCTGATAGCTTGGCCTATTAAATTTACTTCCTCATCCAGGCCGAATAGGGGTATGCTGGTTTCGGGATCAAGTTTCAGCCAACTTGTTTCTGTATCTTTTTGAATATGAAGGTATTCCACACCCTCCTTGAATATAGTATAAGTGTCGTTTTCTTCTGGAAATATGGAATATGTCTTATTGAAAATTTCAATATCGAATGGCTCTTTCATGTGTTATTAATTTTTGTTTTGCAAAATTAATAATTATTAGCCAATTTAATCAATTACCTGCTGCAAGATTAGATTTAATTCAAAATCAATAATTATTTTCAATTTATTAATTTTATTCTTATCTTTGTTAAGAATTACTAAAATATTATAACGTTATGGCAAGTGAATATATTTATGAGGAAGAGGTGTTTCACATGGTTGCGCTAAGTTTTGTAGAAGGAGTGGGGGCGAAGACTGCAAAAAAGTTATTGGAGCATTTTGATAATGCTAAAAGTATTTTTAACTATTTTAAGGAGGAAAGAACAGCGTTAAATATCGAATCTGCATCAATTAAAAAGGCATTGGAAAGTAAAGCAGCTTTTTTGATGGCCGAACGCGAAATTGCCTACGCGGAGAAGAACAACATTAAGGTTCTGATATTGAATGGAGATGATTATCCCAAGCGATTGGCCAATTGTCATGACGCTCCTTTAGTGCTATACTATAAAGGACAGCAAATCCTCAATTCATTAAAGATGGTAAGTATTGTGGGATCCCGAAATGCAACCAGTTATGGACGAAATATTTGCCGGGATTTTATAAAGGAAATGAAAGCGTTCAATCCTGTGATAATTAGTGGGATAGCGTATGGAATTGATGCTTATGCCCATCAGGAAGCCTTGAACAATAACCTACCTACCGTAGCTGTTCTTGGGCATGGCCTGGATATGATATATCCAAATTCGCATAGCAGAATGGCAAACGAAATGTTGCAAACAGGTGGGTTACTGACCGAATTTCCATCTCGAACTATTCCAGATCGATTCAATTTTCCAATGAGAAACCGAATTATAGCAGGGCTTGCGGATGTGACCATAGTGGTTGAAGCTGCAAAAAGGGGTGGGGCGCTTATCACTGCTGAATGTGCGAATAGCTACCATCGGGATGTGTGCGCATTTCCGGGTAATATTTACCAGGAGTATTCTGAAGGATGTAATTATTTGATAAAGACAAATAGGGCTTTTCCCATATCCAATGTGGAAGATTTGGAGTATTTAATGGGATGGCAACCAGTTGAAAAAGGATTTAAACCTATAAAGCAAAAGAAAGTTTCCTGCAATTCAGAAGAAAAGAAAGTGCTTGAATTTCTGCACAAAAATGGCCCGGCGAATATTGATAAGCTTATTGAGGTTACAACTATTCCGGTAAGTGCATTATCTTTAATGCTGTTGCAGATGGAATTAAAGGATTTAATTGTCCCGTTGCCCGGAAAGGTTTACATGAAAAAATAGAAAGGAACTTGGAATTATTTTTAATTTTCTGCTGAAAAATCATATCTTTGTTCCATTACCATGTCAACTATTTTTATTCATATCGCCCATTTTTTCCATCGCCCCTGCGGCGATATGATTTAATATGTCTCCAAAGAGACAATAACCTCCTTTTATTTATTTCGTTTTATATACATGCCTGATCTGACAAAAGGTCCAGGGAATTATTAAAATTTATTTATTTTATTAAAGTGAAAAAACTCAAAATTGCTATACAAAAGTCGGGGCGTCTAAATGAAAAATCAATTGAACTTTTGCGTAATTGTGGATTACATTTTGAAAACTATAAAAGCTCATTAATTACCTCAGCTTCCAATTTTCCAATTGAAATATTATTCCTCAGGGATGATGATATTCCCAAATATGTTGAAGATGGAACAGCAGATCTGGGTATTGCGGGTGAAAACGTTATCCAAGAAAAACAAGTGGAAGTCAATTATTTGCAAAGATTGGGATTTGGTAAATGTGAGTTGAAAATTGCAATCCCAAGTCACAGCAAAATGTCCTCCCTTCAAGATTTGGAAGGAAAATCAATTGCGACTTCCTATCCTAATGTTCTCAAAAACTTTCTCAGCCAGAATCAAATTAACGCAGAAATCCGAACTATCTCCGGATCGGTCGAGATTTCTCCGAGTCTTGGACTGAGCGATGCTATTTGTGATATAGTGTCAACCGGGGGAACCTTGCGCAGTAACGGACTGGTTCCTTTTGCAGGAATTATGTCATCTGAAGCCATTTTGATTACCGGAAAAAGCAATCCCTCAGATAAAAATATTGGCGAATTATTGCTACGGATCCGATCAGTACTTAGGGCAGGTGAGACCAAATATGTTGTTCTTAATGTTGAGCGAAAAAATCTGGAAAGGATTATTGAATTACTGCCTGGAGTAAAGAGTCCAACCATTATGCCTTTGGCAGTGGGAGACTGGGTGGCGGTGCATACAGCGATTTCTGAGCAAGATTTTTGGGAGAAGATCAACAAATTGAAGTATGCTGGAGCCCAGGGAATTATTGTCTTGCCGATAGAAAAGATTATTTTGTAAGCATTAGACTATTAAACATTGAACTATGGCCTATTTAAAAAAATACAAATTGTCTGAAATCGGACAGGAAGACGAATTACGCTTATTTTCCAGAAATGTAGATGCTGAGCATTCGATCCTTAATCAGGTTGCTGATATTGTGGAGGAAGTGAAAGTAAGGGGAGATATGGCATTGAGAGAATATAGTAAAAAGTTTGATCAGGTTGCACTGTCACAATTGGTGTTGGATCAGGATGAAATCCAAACAATTGCCATGCAAATAGGCAGGAATGAGCAACGGGCATTGGAGATAGCTTTTGCGAACATTCATAAATTCCACTCCATTCAGAACCGAAGGGAGCGGTCGGTCGAAACGATGCCAGGAGTGAAGTGTTGGCGTGAAAATCGGCCAATTGAAAAAGTTGGACTTTATGTTCCTGGTGGCAGTGCAGTGTTGCCCAGCACTTTACTGATGTTGGGAGTGCCGGCCAGGATTGCCGGGAACAAAGAAATAGTGGTATGTAGTCCACCTCAAAAAAATGGGAAGATTAATCCCTATTTGGCCTATTGCCTGACTTTGCTGAGAATAGATAAAATTTACTTGACTGGTGGGGCACAGGCCATTGCTGCTATGGCATATGGGACCGAGACTCTTCCAAAAGTAGATAAGATATTCGGTCCCGGCAATCAATATGTAACCAAAGCAAAATCCGTAGTTCAATCCAGTTTGAAAGTGGCCATTGATTTGCCGGCTGGCCCATCTGAAGTATTAATAATTGGAGATTCAACCTCCAATCCGGTATTTATCGCCGCAGATTTGTTAGCACAGGCAGAGCATGGCCCAGATAGCCAGGTGGTCTTGGTTTCATCAGATGAAAACCTACTTGATCAGGTAAATACTCAATTGGAACAACAACTCAAAACTTTGCCCCGGGCTGAAATTGCAAAGCAGGCGTTGTCGCAGTCTTTTGCAGTTTATTGTACGGATCTAAATGATGCTATTGAATTCTCTAATCGCTATGCCCCAGAGCATTTGATTATTGCCGTGGAGGAATATCAAAATTTGATTCCTAAAATATCCAATGCCGGATCCGTATTCTTGGGACCATTGAGTGCTGAAAGCTTTGGCGATTATGCCTCAGGAACGAATCATACCTTGCCTACCAGTGGTTTTGCAAAAGCCTATTCGGGAGTCTCGGTCGATAGTTTCATGAAAAAAATCACTTTCCAGCAAATCCGTCCTGAAGGGCTGGCTCAATTGGGACCAATTGTGGAAATTTTGGCAGAAATTGAAGAGTTGGAAGCACATAAAAGATCGATTTCGGTGCGCTTGGCAGAGCAAGAGAGCTTGTAAATGGATTTTGAAAGAGAGGCATAATATTTGTATATTTGTATTAGCAAAATA
>DATGNG010000331.1:0-9671 GCA_035306865.1 Sphingobacteriaceae bacterium | reverse complement strand
CATTCCCTGTACAATGATTTTCTTGCCTGCCAACCCTGGTTCCAGACCAAGTGGTTTCATATCTTCGGCAATATCCACACATTCACGTATCGCAATGGCTACTCCACGGCCGGTAGCAGCCCGTCGTCCGGCGATGCCGTGTAGGGAAAGCGGTTTGCCGGTCACACAGGCAAGTGAATCCAGTTGCCCAGGATTCATGGTTGCATAGGTATCGGCAATCCAACTCATCTCACGTTCCCCTGTACCATAATCAGGTGCAGGTACGTCAATGGCGGGGCCAATAAAATTCTTGCGGATTAACTCTACCGTATATCTTCTGGTGATCCGCTCCAGCTCCTCTACCGTATAATTTTTTGGATTGATCGAAACTCCTCCTTTTGCTCCTCCAAAAGGTACGTTGACGATTGCGCATTTGAATGTCATCAGAGCTGCCAATGCCATTACTTCGTCCTCATTGACCAGTTCACTGAAGCGGATGCCGCCTTTGGTGGGTTGCATGTGGTGAGAGTGCTCGACCCTCCAGGCATTGATTACTTCGAAGTCGTCCCCACGGCGGAACGGAAAACTGAAACGATAAACACTATTGCAGGTTTTGATTTGTTCCAATAGACCCTTGGGGTGTTTGGTAAATCGCGCTGCATTATCAAAAAATTGAGAAAAATCGTTGAAAAAATGTGGTTGTTCCACATCAGCAATGATCGAGTTAGACATAATTTATGGTTATTTTAAGTATTGTATTAAATGAAAGCTTATTTTCTTTTTTCAAGCTTATTCAATTTCCTGTCTATTGTTATCAGGTAGGCGGTCACACCTACGAACAGCAACACGATCACCAAAACAACAACATAAATCTTTCCTGAGCTCCGGAGTCCGGTAGCCATCTCAACGGCGTTTGATGATTGCGCCAGTACGTTCAATTGATTTATTAAAATAAGCAGGAGTAAGGTCGCTAGTTTTTTCATCATTTCAAAATAAAAGTTAAAATACTCTTTATTAGTAATTGTAAAATTTAATCAATCCGGATTTGCAGTTTTCGTATGCGATAGCGGATCTGGGCCAGCCAGAGTCCCATTAGAATCCATCCCACCGCAGCAGGGTAAAGCACCGCCCGCATGGCACCATCCATATCAAATTCACCAAAACCCGTATTGCCCCCACTTCCCGGATGTAGCGAATCAGTAGTTTTGGGTAGTATATACATCAAAACGATCATTACCGGGAAGGCAAACAAATTATAGATCGCAGAAATCTTGCCACGTTTTTGTTCTTCTTCCAATGCATTCCTGAGAACCAGATAAGCCAGGTACATCAGGGTGGCGATGGCTGACCCGTTGAGTTTAGGGTCATTGGGCCATGGATCGCCCCAGGAATAGTTGCCCCAGATCATTCCACTTCCCAGACCCAGAAAACAGAAAAGGATCCCTACGTTCACGCTTTCTACCGCCACGAGATCATGCTCAGTTTTGCCCGAGGCCAGATACCGCACACTGTAAACCACTGATATAAAGTACAGGGTGAACATTGTGAACCACATAGGCAGGTGGTAATAAAGGATGCGGATGGTTTCGTTGATAATGGGTAATGTGGGAACCGGTGCCAGTAAACCGGCGATAAGGCTGTATAGGATGAGCAAAATACTTAATGCTTTCCACCAATATTTATTCATAATAAGTGATTTGTCATTCCCTCCAAAGGTAAGGAAATAACAACAAAGAAATAGCCACTGAAATGATATTTATTGCGAGTAGGACCATCAATTCGGGGTAACTTTCCGACCTCGGGCTTCCGTCCATGGCATTTCCAGACAGTTCGATCAGGATGATGAGCAGGGGAATGATGATTGGAAAACTCAGGACCGACATCAGGGTAGTGTTATGCCCGGCTTTGGCGCTTATGCCTGAAACCATGGTAAAGACCGCTGCAAAACTGATGGCTCCCAATAAGACGGCGATGAGGTAAAGAAAGGGATCGGCCAGGGGATTGCCAAATATCACAGTGTAAACGGTCAGTGCGAGTCCTGCCAGCACGGTCATCAGCAGGCTGTTGTAAATCATTTTTGATAGAATGACGGCTTTGGCACTGACCAGACTGTAGTAATAGAGCTGGCGGGCTGGACTTTCCTGTATAAAGCTTTTGCTAATGGCGTTGATGGAGGCGAATAATAAAATGATCCAGAATAATACGTTCCAGGTGGTTGGCTCAATGGAACGGAAGGCCTGGTAGCACACGAATATAGTGGACACCACGTAGAGCAGGATGCCGTTGATGGCGTATTTGGAACGCCATTCCAGCACCAAGTCTTTGTAAAGCAAATGCTTGACCTGCTCAAGTGTCTTCATGGATCAAATATAGTGATTTTGTCGAAATGGATTTGGGATCATTTCAATGTGCTTAGGGTCATTTCAATGTGCTTCCGTTCATTTCAATGTGTTTGGGCTGGGGGATGTGGAGCTTTGGCTGGGGGAGGTGTTTTGGAGTTCGACCAGATAGCGGTAGAGGCCTTCCTTGTCCTGCATCAATTCCTGGTGGGTGCCAAAGGCCACCGGACTTCCAGCCTCAAGGACCATGATTTTATCAGCTTCCCGAACGGTGGAAAGTCGGTGGGCAATGATGATGGAAGTTCTGTTGCGCATCAATTCCTCCAGGGCCTGCTGTACCAATCGTTCGGATTCGGAGTCGAGGGAAGAAGTGGCTTCATCGAGAATGAGGATGGCTGGGTCCTTGAGCAATGCTCTGGCAATGGCTATCCGCTGCCTTTGGCCGCCGGATAGCTTGACGCCCCTTTCGCCCACCAGGGTTTCATATCCCTCCGGGAATTCGTTGATAAAGTGATGGGCATTGGCTTTTTGGGCGGCGGCGATGATTTCTTCCTGGGAAGCGTCAAGCTTTCCGTAGCCAATGTTTTCACGGATGCTGCCGCCAAAAAGGAGAACGTCCTGGGGAACGATCGCATTCTGCCGGCGAAGATCCATAAGGCGAAACTCTTCGGAATTCCTGCCATCAAAAAGAATCTCACCTTCCGTATTCGAATAAAAGTGGAGGATTAGTGATGCCAGGGTGGACTTCCCCGCACCACTTGGACCCACAAGGGCGAGTTTCTGCCCGGCCTCTACCTGAAAGGAAACATTATCGAGGACACGGGTTTCGGGGCGACCAGGATAGGAGAAGCTTACTTCCCTGAAGCGCAACTCTCCCTTTATGGGATGTTGGATAGGTTGGTCAGCATCAATCAGACTGATGTCTTCCCCGGTTTCGTCAAGAATTTCAAGGACCCGTTCGCTCGCCCCGACGGCTTTCTGCACATTGGCATAAAGTTCGGGAAAGCTGCCCATGGAGGCCGCCACAAATATGGAATACAATATATAGGTAGTCAAATCACCTACACTGATTTCGCCTGAAAGTACCAGTGTGGATCCGAACCAGATGACTGCCACAACCGCTCCGAACAGGCAAAAAATAATGAATGAAGCAAACATCCCCCGGAAGGTAGCTCCCTTAATGGCCAGTTTCACGACGGATTGAAGGGTTTTGGCATAACGTCCAGCCTCATAACTTTCATTGGTAAAGGCTTTTACGTTGCTGATGCCCTGCAGGGTTTCCTGCAAAACAGTGTTGGATTCCGCTAATTTGTCTTGAGTGGCACGGGATAATTTGCGGATAAACCTTCCGAAAAATACCGCAGCTACAATGAGCAAAGGCAGAATGGCCAGATTGAGCAGGGTTAATTTGCCGGAGACCATAAATAAAAGGGTCAGACCGCCGCCAAGCAGGATGATCTGCCGGATCATCTCGGCCAGGGTGGTGGTCATGGTTTCCTGGATTTGGGCGAGGTCTGCCGAGAGCCGGCTGTTGAGCTCACCTACCCTGCGGTTGGCGAAAAAGTCCAGGGGTAAGGTGATCAGTTTGAAATAGGAGTCTTTGCGAATATCGGCAAGGGATTTTTCGGCGACCTCCACGAAAAGGCGGATGCGGAAAAACGAGGCGATGGCCAGAAAGAACAATAGGCCAAAGGAGAGGCTGCCAATGGACCAGAGGTTGGGTTCCAGCCAGGGATAGGTTTGCCTACCCTGGGAGGCATCGATCATGGCTCCAAGCAAGGCGGGGAAAGAAAGGGAAATTATACTGGACAGGAATAAGAATACGAGTCCGATCAGAAATTTAGTCCGGTAGGGCTTGAGATAGGCCATCAACCGCCTGACCTGTTGCAAGGATTGCTTGTCGATCCGCCTTTTCGGCAATTCTTCCTTCACCAATGCTCCACTATTTAACCTCGATCTTGCCATAAATTGGAAATGCTATTTGGAAATGCTATTATACACTGTGTTTTTTGTTCTGCCGATACCAGATAAAGGCCCCTAAGCCCAGTAAGATAAAGAAAAGTAAAAATATCAAACTCCTTGAAATATTCCGTTTATTGTGCAACTCCTGGATTTCTGCCCGCAATTTATCCTGTTCCTGCTGCAATTTGCTAATGGTAGTAATGTACCCATTGATTCGCTGATCATAATCCCGCGCCAACTCCTCAACTCTTTCCTTCTCGAATTCTTTGAAATCAAGCATTTGATCCTTGAAATCGATCAATTTTTTAGTTTCGACAAAAATAGCATTATCCGTCTCGACTATGGTCTGCAGAATGTCAATTGATGCCTGCATATCCTTTTTTGTTTTGAGACCGAATATGCCGGTACGCTTTTTCAAGCTTTCATCAAAATGCCCGAAACGTGCGGTTCGCTGGTCGAGTAGGCTATTGACTTTTTGTCTTTGCAACTCGTAATTGAGGCTGTCCACCAAACTGTCTTGTGCCATTAAAGAAGTGGCCGGAAAGAGCAGGAGTAGAATAAAAATTCTTAATAACATGGTTCAATATTTTTTATATAGGCGAGAAACCCCAAATATTCCGACTCAGGAAAATTCGATTCGAATAATTTCGCCGAGTGTTAATCCCAACAACTTGCTCGCATTGCCTTTGTTGATCGATATTTCCAACAAATCACTGATGCCAAACAGGCATAATTTTTCACCTTCCGGCACCTCGTTATAATGCCAGCTCAGTTGATTGATGCTCTCGTTTCTTTTGAAATGTACGGTGAAATCCCGGCCTTTCTGCTTGCGATTGAACAATTCCTTACTGATATTGGTAATTGCATTGCCAAAGGAATCAATATAAATAACAGATCCTTTCAGTACTTTTTCTTCCACCACCGGTTGGATTAGGGAACGCTCCACAGTGGACGGGACCGGATCGCCAATATCCTTCAACACTCCACCTTTTGCCAGATGGCAGGCTGCTTTGCTGAAAATATCGGTCAGGGGGAAATGTAAATATTTCAGATCCTGCAGGATACTCAATTCCACAATCTCGGATGGTTCTCCTTCAAACATCAGTGAAAAGATGCCATTATCTGTTCCCACAAAATAATGCCCCTTGTATTTCAGTGCAACGAATTTGGCGTTATCGCTATAAACCGAATCAATACCAATGAGATGTACCGTGCCTTTTGGAAAATAGGGGTAGGCGTTTCCCAATACAAATGCTGCATTTTGTATATCGAATGAGGAAATATTATGGGATATATCCACGATCCGGGCTTCGGGATACAGGCTGAGCAGGCTTCCCTTGAGAGCTGCCTGGTAAAAGTCTGTGTTTCCAAGATCCGTTGTCAGTGTAATGATCCCCATTGATGTGTTTTCCTGCTATTCTAATTTTTTAAGTATTCTAATTTTTTAAGTTTTGATTTCAAGCCCAAATTTAACAAGTATAACATGAAATTTTGGAAAATTAAAATGTCAGGCCATTGTTATACTGGATTCGGCCTGCTGTGACATTGATTGACGATTTTCTTTCTTTTTTTTGTTTGATCTTTGTTTTATTTGTGGGGGCAAAATTCCTGGGGGTCGCTTTTCCAGTTCTACCGGGACGCCCAGCAAATCTCTAATTGCAACTGAAGCACAAACCCCGCCAAATGTAGCCGGAAGGTATGAAATGGTCCCATATGCCGAGCGCTTGAAGTTGCTGCCATCGGTCATGACCAGGGATTCCCTTTTGGGCAATTCGGTGGAGAATACGGCTTTGATGCCGGAAGCATCTGCCATTTTTTTGAGTCGCTTGCGAATGTAGTACGCAAAAACACAATGGTAAGTTTCTGTCAATCGCCCTACCCGTAATTTGGTGGGGTCGAGCTTGCCACCAGCTCCCATGGAACTAACAATCGGGATCCCGCTTTGCAGCGCAGTGACCAACAGGGTCAACTTTGGGGTGATGCTATCAATGCAGTCCAGCACATAATCAAATGGGGTCTGCAGGATTTCCTTACATTTTTGAGGAGAAAGGAAGTCTTCGACCATATGGAGTTTGAGTGCGGGGTTGATGGCGAGCAAACGCTCTGACATAATAGCGGCTTTGCTAACCCCATGGTTGGTAGCCAATGCGGGTAATTGGCGATTGCGGTTGGTCGGATCTACCGTATCACCATCCACAATGGTCATTTCACCTATACCGCTGCGACACATAAATTCGGCAGCAAAAGAGCCTACTCCGCCCAGGCCCACTACGAGTACATGCTTGTTTTGTAGGGTTTGGATTCCATCATCGCCAACCAAAAGCGCTGAACGGGACAACCAAGAGACATCATTCATGATTCAAACCGATTTTTTTCCAGGATGCAAAAATAGCATCTTTTAGTGCATCCTCCGAAATTTTCAACAAATTGGCGGCATGCTTGTAAATTTCTTCAATACTTAGGGTGCTATTGTCGGTTTCAAGGAAGAAAGCCTGACCTTTATCCCAACACTGTTGTAAAGCGAGCGCTACTGGGGTGTTCTCTTTCGGTTTTTTTTGAGCCAAATTCGCCCCAAAAGAAAGGAGGTAGCCATGATCAGTGAGTTGCCGTGCCAGTTCCGGCCCTCTATTGAATCCGTGGAGGATGAGCGGCACTTTTGGCGGGGTTACTTTGGTGACGGCTATTAGTTCATTATAGGCTCGTACGCAATGTATGACTAGGGGTTTTTGGTACTGGTTTGCGAGTTGGATTTGGGCGGCAAAAGCTATTTTCTGGATTTCCATTTCTGGCCCGCGCAATTTATCCAATCCGCATTCGCCGATAAGGCGGACCCTGCTATTCCCAGCCAATTTTTCAAGCTGGCGCAGTTGTTTCCCTAACTTGTTTTTATCCACGAACCAGGGATGAATGCCTGCGGACAGTAAAGGAAGTGAAGTAGCATCAGGACTGATCGCAGTAGGTCTCGTTCCTCCTGAAGCTGTTCTCGCCGAAAAAACGTCTCCGTTGGATTCAACAGGCTGATCCACAGCTGCCATCTTCCGGATTTCCAGTTGATCCAGATTGTAAATAGCCAGACCAGAGCTGTTGGCCAGATGAGTGTGGATATCAAGAAACGGAAGCTCTCTCATTTCATTAAATCAATAAAACCATTTCCACATGATCGATTCCGTCTTCATCGTAAATTTCTCCTTCGGGAACGAAACCCAGGGATCCGTAAAAATTTTGAAGGTGAGCTTGGGCTCCGATGCGTAGAATTTGCCCCGGGTACATTTTATGACTCAATGCTATGCTGCGCTTCATTAATTCAAAACCAAGATCTCTTCCACGATACTCAGGGGCTGTAATCACTCGGCCAATGGAAGGCTCGTTGAAAGAAATTCCTGGAGGTACGATCCTGGCATAAACCGCCAAAGTCCCGTTCGCCCTGTCAAATCCCATCACGTGCTTGCTGGGCTGATCCTTTCCATCCAAATCTTCATATAAACATTGCTGCTCCAGCACAAAAACTGCTGCCCTTAGCCTGACAACTGCATATAATTCCTCTATTGTCAGGGAAGTAAAATCTTTTACGACCCAATTCAGGTTTGTTGTTGAAGCCATTAAAGTTTTTACCCTGATTATGATTCTTGATTCATTTCCAGGCGGATCTGCCTGACAAAATCAATCGAAACCGACGCGGCATTTGCGGCCTGTTCATCAGTAAACCCGAATCCGGAAATTAAATTTCTGATCATGGCCTTTTGAGCCGATGTTTTGCCCTGCTCCAATCCCTGCTCCAATCCCTGTTCCAATCCCTGCTCCAATCCTTGTTCCAATCCTTGTTCCAATCCTTGTTCCAATCCTTGTTCCAATCCCTGCTCCAATCCCTGTTCCATCCCGAGCATGAGACCTTCCTTTTTTGCCCACTCAAGCACAGCTTCCCGGTCCCATTCAATCATAAACCTGTCTTCGTAATGCATTTGTTCCTCCTTATTTAGATTTGCAACTTCAGACAATTGGAATATTCTTCTAAAGATCCGATTGTCCAGAAAATATGGTATCCTGTCCAGATCACCCATGTGTTTGAGCAAATACAGCCATTTATCCATATTTGTCTCCAACTGGTCACCTGTCTTAGCAAAATTAGCGATTTCCAGGAACTTAAACCCAAGTTTATTATAGAATATTTCACCGGAATGCTTCTCGATCAACGCCACATCGTGGAAATACCTCTCCCTGTTTCCCGGATTCATTGGGAATTCGAGGATTGCAATCAGATAAACTTCAGGAAGTTTGTAACGATCTGGCCCGGAACCTTTTTTGAGTTGCCGTTGAATCACCCGTGAAGCATAAAACAAAGCACGATCCTTGAAATGCTCCTGCCTGATCCGCTGCATCTCCACAATAAAAATTTCCCCATTCTCAGCAACACAATGCAGATCGAAAACAATGCGTCGGTCTTCCTTCAGGTCACCATCCAGCTCATTATTGACATAGGAGAGATCCCGTATCTGCTTTTCACCTTGAAACAGATCATTCAGGAACTCAATGAGAATGTCTTTATAAGCTTCCTGCCCAAACAGATGCCTAAACCCCCAATCGGTAAGGGGATCTATATAACGACCAATCCTCGGAATATTGACAGGGAATCTCTTTTCTTCCTGCCCCGATTGCCCAGAAGCATCCTTCAATGTATTTTTCGTCTCTACCCATTCAGGTGAAATCCTGAACAATCTTTCAAATGCCTCCATAGCCTCCTGATACAATTCTTTTTTCATTTGTATATTTTCTTTTAGTCGTGTCGGGTTTATAAATATTCCATCTTGGATCCAGTCTAACTTTCATCCTGTGGACAAAGATCGGTAGTCCAAAAAAATAAGGCGTACATTAAACGTATAGTTGCGTTTCAAACGTTTTAATTGATAAAAATTTGTAAATTTGTAGATGATGATAGTTATAGATCCCTTGAATCTGGCGCCTGCGATTCAGACGGCATTGGAAACGGTGTATGATCCCGAAATTCCGGTGAATATTTGTGAGTTGGGGCTGGTATATGAGATAATTACCAAAGAGGACGGCACGGCTAAGGTGGTAATGACGCTGACGGCACCAAATTGTCCGGTGGCGGGAAATATTATTGATGAAGTGCAGCAGAAAGTGGCGGCGGTGGAAGGTGTGGAGAAGGCTTTAGTGGAATTGACTTTTGATCCTGCCTGGGATAAAAGTATGATGAGCGACGTGGCCCGGCTGGAATTAGGGTTTATGTGATGATGTCCTTTTCACCGTTTCACAAATCCCCAAATTAATACGAATATGGGGATTTGAAATTCTGCAAAACCCTCTATTTATGCGGAATCGGTGACAGGTTTTTCTGTTTATATAATTTTATTTTTCCAGATCGCTGAGTTTCTT
>DATGNG010000330.1:0-4469 GCA_035306865.1 Sphingobacteriaceae bacterium | reverse complement strand
CCGGATGATACACCGGTACCAGGGGCTTTGCTTTGTCGATTTTGCCTGTTCTGCACCGTATGTACCCATCGACATGCATCCGGACGGGCAATCCTACCTGGATGCTATCTTTTTCTCTCCCCATAAATTTCTCGGTGGGCCCGGGACCTCTGGCGTATTGATCTTCAATAGAAATTTATATAAAAACAAGACTCCGGACCATCCGGGTGGAGGCACCGTTAGCTGGACCAATCCCTGGGGTGAACATGCCTATTTTGAAGACATTGAAGTACGGGAAGACGGTGGGACGCCAGGTTTCATACAAGTGATCAAAACCGCACTTGCGATACAGCTCAAGGAAGAAATGGGCACTGCAAATATACTTCGAAGGGAGCATGAATTGCTGACTTACCTTTTCGCAGAGCTAAAAAAGATCCCAAACCTGGTCATTCTGGCCAGTCAGCATGAAACCCGTTTGGGGGTACTGTCGTTTTATATTGAGGGGCTTCACTATAATCTGGGAGTGAAACTTCTCAACGACCGGTTTGGCATACAGTCAAGGGGAGGCTGCAGTTGCGCCGGAACCTATGGACATTTTCTATTGCACATTGACAAAAAAAAATCACATGATCTGACCGATCAAATTTCCAAAGGCGAATTATCTAAAAAACCGGGTTGGATACGGATTTCTGTACATCCGACCACTACGGATGAGGAAGTAAAGCAAATCTGCCAGGCTATTTTGGAAATTGCCGGAAACTACCGGGAATGGGCCGGGGATTACAATTACAACCGTTCAACAAATGAGTTTATACACAAGAAGGATCATGCCTTTGAAATGGCTCTGGTAAAACAATGGTTTGCGGTATGATGGCTACCGCTATATTGCTTTCGACCGTATCCAGGTATTACATAATTCTGGGCAAAATCTCAAGGGTCACCAGCACGGGAAGATGATCCGAAGGATCTGTGTCAATGACCTGCACCTCAACAACCTTCCATTTTTCATTCTTCGAAAGAAAAATATAATCGATCCGTGTTTTGGGGTCAACGGTGGGGTAGGTGTGCTTTTCTTCACCAAACAGTCGGGCCGCATCGTAAAAATTGGATGTGATGATCTGATAAGCATCAGATTCTGGTGAAAAATTAAAATCTCCGCCCACAATCACCGGAATATCAGTGTCCTCAAATATTGCGAGTATATCTTGCACCTGTGCCTCCCGATTTTCAGCAAATTGATGGCAGAGATGGGTGCCCGCAAAAATCAACTCTCTTCCATCCGGCAATGTATAGTTTACAGAAATCAGGGCACGGCCCTCCCCTCCTCTCGGAATGGCCAGTGTATCCCGTCTGTATGCTGCCGGCCAGCGGGAAAGGATCCCTTCACCGTATCCTCCATTACTGTAATCTATGGCTTTGGCAAAATATCCATGCATTCCGGTCAACCCGGCCAACTCCTTCATTAAATCCTTCGGCACGCCCCCGTTAAAGGCAGCCGTACGGTTGGTCATGCTGTCCACTTCCTGCAAGGCAACAAAATCGGGTTGATATTCATTGATCAGATCGGCTATCCGCTGAATATTGCTGTGACCCCTGTTATAGCCTTCTTCACCATGATAAATATTGTAGGTCATTACTTTGAGTGTCTGTGCCTTTGTCTGTGCAATAGCAGCAATGGCAGCAAAGCAGCAAAACAGGAAGGGGAAAATCGGTTTATACATTTCTTAATCTTTGTTTTCGTAAGATACTGAGGGCCGCAATACCTGAAGGGCCCTTTTCGCCCGGTCTGTCTGAATCACATCGACCCCCCAGCGTTGGGCCTTTTTATAATTCCGGCTGTGATCATAAATGAATAACAAATCTGTGTAGATCTTCAAGCCTTTTGATTGCAGTGATTCGACCACCCGGGCATTGAGTATTTTCCACTTCACATCGAAACCATAGGGCTCCAGCCGGGCAATCCGGTCATCCAATTCCGACAATTCTCTCAATGCCGGTATGATCTTCGCCTTTGGAGACAGCTCCCTTAGTGCTTCCAGATAGGAATCTCCCCCATAGAAAACGGCATCTTCCGCAAGCCCATACCTCTGTAGGGTTTTCAGCAGCAAGGCCGGGTCCGCATCCTTGCAATCCAAATACAAATTTACTGGTCGGAGCTGATCCTGATTGTGCCGGACCAGAAGTTCACATACCTGTTCCAGGGTAGGGATACGCTCCCCTTTGGGGCCCCATCTTTTCGATTTGAGCTCCACCACTTGTTGCAATTCTGCGAACGTTCTTTCTTTCAGGGAACCCCGAGCCCGGGTAGTCCGTTTGAGGTCCCCGTCATGCAAAATCACCAACACCCCATCGGCTGTCGTACGCACATCCACTTCAATATAATCCACACCAAGCTCAATCACCTTTTCAAAACCGCTCATGGAATTTTCGGGGTAACCGCCAACCTGTCCGCGGTGTGCGACAATCTTGGGCCCGGATGATGATACAGATCCCACAACAAGGGTGCTGTCGGCCGATTTGGCAGACGAAAATAAGGGGACAATACCCCACAACACTAAGCAAAAGAATATTGTCCCCCTGTTGTTTTCCATTTATATCTGCTTATTGCTTGACCAACTGCACTTCTGCATTCAGGCGCACTTCATCACTCACCATGACACCACCGGTCTCCAGCGCGGCATTCCAGTTCAAGCCCCAATCCTTGCGGTTGAACTTACCTGACAAGGAGAATCCGGCTTTTTGATTACCATAAGGATCCTTCATAAATCCACCGAATTCGGCATCCAACACCACTTCCTTCTTTACACCCTTGATGCCCAACAGACCCTTCAACTGATAGTTTTCATCATCCAACTTGTTCATTTCACTACTTTCAAAAGTGATTTCAGGATGATTTCCAACATCGAAAAAATCGGCACTGGCCAGGTGCTGATCCCGGTCGGCCTGATTGGTGAACACCGAATCTGCAGCTATCTTCACATTTACTTTCGCCTTGCGGAAATCCTCACCTTCACTCTCCACCGAAACATCAAATTTTTTAAATTCACCTTTTACATTGGTGATCATCAAATGCTTTACTTTAAAAAGCAATTCACTATGTGCAGGGTCCATTGCCCAATTAGTCTTTGTAGTACTCATAACATTAATTTTTTAAATTTTAAATTCTTTGAACATTACAAAGATCGGGTGAAAAGGCTCGGTGGCCATTCACCTATGTTAATATATTCAGCATTTATAGGCCAGTTCCTTCCGGATACGACTCAGGGACTGAGGAGCAACACCCAAATAGGAGGCGATCAGGTATTGGGGAATCCGTTGTAGAAACTGTGGGTACCGCTGCGTAAACTCAAGATAGCGATGTTCAGCATCTTCAGAGGTAGTCACCGCTATCCGGTAATGCAGATTACTAATGGCGTTTTGAAGCAGAATTCGGAAAAACCGATCATAGAGCGGAAAAGCACTGCAAAGGAGGTCCAGTTTTTCTTTACTTAGCAATAAAGCCCGAACGGGTTCAAGGGTTTCAATGGAAAAAACCGCAGGTTTCCCTGTAAAATAGCTGGCAGCATCGGTTATCCAATAATTTTCAAGTGCAAATTGAATCGCGTTTTTATCCCCCTTTTCATTTACATAATATGAATAGCAAGATCCTTCCACTATAAAATACTGATACTTGCAAATTCCCCCCTGCTCAGCCAGAAACTGCTTTTTATCGAAAGACTTTTCGAAAGCATACTCAAGCAACAAAGCAAACATTTCTTCGGGAATGCTTTGTCCCAGTGTATTTTCAATATTTTTTTTGATCAGCATTTCCATAAGTCTGTCCAATTCCTCCACTAAAGTACAAAAAATCATTATCTTTGTGTATTGAACAATCCCACCGAAATGAATACAGAAAGTAAAAGACAGCAACGATTTGCAGGGGTGATCCAACAAGATCTTGCAGAATTATTCCATCGGGAAGGAAGTAGCTGGACAGCTGGCAATTTTATTACTATTACCAGAGTCCGGATGACGCCTGATTTATCCATTGCAAGGGTATATCTCAGTTTCCTCGATAGTAAAAAAGCTGCTGAGGGGCTTGCGTCCATTCAATCCCACAGTAGCGAAATCCGATATAAATTGGGTGCAAGGATCAAAAATCACGCCCGCATCGTTCCCCAGCTTGAGTTTTTCATCGATGACACCAACGAATATGTTGCCCATATGGACAGGATATTCGAAGAAATCAGCAAGGAAAGCCGGCAAGCGGATCAGGACGAACAAGATTAGACCCCCAGGATAGGTGGGCGTAAAACCAAATAAATAACCCAACCCTTCCTTTCTAAAACGAAATCTACTATCTTTGGCTTTTGAAATCTGCAAACCGATTTCAGGCAGGAAAACTCGATATGGCATATAAGCGGATATTATTAAAACTCAGTGGTGAAGCCCTTATGGGCGATCAGCAGTACGGAATCGATATCAATCAGGTTCAGCAGTACGCCAAAGAC
>DATGNG010000329.1:0-2229 GCA_035306865.1 Sphingobacteriaceae bacterium | reverse complement strand
GGTGATGGGTTGGGACTTGTTGCAGAACGAAAACCGTATCCTTAGGGTGAATAATGAAGAAATTGCAGTGCTTGGTGTGGAAAACTGGGGTACTGGACGTTTCCCCAAACACGGTAATCTGGAGGAAGCATTGAAGGGCATTGAAGAAGCTCCTGTCAAACTTCTTCTCTCTCATGACCCTTCACACTGGAGGGCTCAAATCCTGCCCGATTCTGATGTGGATGTGACTTTCAGTGGACACACCCACGGAATGCAATTTGGGATTAGGGGAGAACATTTTAAATGGAGTCCGGTGCAATATATTTATAAGGAGTGGGCAGGTTTGTACCAGGAAGAAAACAGCCAATTGTATGTCAATACCGGCTTCGGTTTCCTTGGCTATCCCGGACGGGTAGGTATTGTGCCTGAGATTACCATTTTCGAATTGATCCGGGGAGAGCAGCCCCGCACCTAAAAATCATAAATTTTTGTAACGGATTGCCCACTTTGGGGTCTAACTATAAAATAGTCGCCCATGTCGGTAAAAATGTCTTATCGTGAAAACGTCAAGCTGTCGCTGCAATCCATCAGCAGCAACAAGTTGCGTACATTCCTGACCGCGCTGATCATTGCCATCGGCATTACGGCTCTGGTTGGAATCCTGACCTCAATAGATGCGATAAAAAGTTCGGTGACGGACTCCTTTTCTGCCATGGGCTCCAATTCATTCAACATTCGGAATAGGGGAATGAACATCCAGATCGGCGGAAGTGGTACCCGGCCCAAAAGTTATACCCGTATTACTTATCATCAGGCAAAGGAATTCAAAGAAAAATATGACTTTCCCAGTCTGGTCTCTCTGTCGGCTTATGCGACTTCCGGTGCAGTAGCCAAGTATAAAAGCGAACAAACCAACCCTAACATCAATGTGTTGGGATCCGATGAAAATTACCTGGAGACAGCCGGATATAAACTGTCTGCAGGCAGGAATTTTTCAAGCAGGGAGGTGGAGTTTGGAAGCAATGTAGCGATCATTGGCGGCGAGGTCCTCAAACGCCTGTTTAAAGAGGGAGAAGACCCTATCAATCAATTTATAACAATAGGGAGCAATCGTTATCAGGTAATCGGAGTGTTGGAAGATAAGGGTTCCAGTGCTGGTTTTGGGGGTGACCGTACCTGCATTATTCCGCTGATCAAAGCCCGCTCTATCATGGCTTTTGGCCAACCTTCCTATACCATTACGGTAATGAACAACGATCCTCAGCGAGTGGAGTCCGCCATTGGAGAAGCCACGGCATTATTTAGAAATATACGTGGGGTCAGGACTACTCAGGAAACTAATTTTGAAATTACAAAAAGTGATGCGGTTGCTCAGGTGCTGCTGGAAAGCCTGACCTATGTGACGCTTGGAGCGGTCGTGATCGCCATCATTACGCTGATGGGTGCATCTATAGGTCTGATGAATATCATGTTGGTGTCAGTGACGGAACGAACCCGGGAGATTGGCATACGCAAGGCCATTGGGGCTACACCTACGGTGATCTGCAGGCAATTCCTGACAGAGGCTGTGGTGATCTGTCTGATCGGTGGTCTGGCTGGTGTAATGATGGGGATCCTGATTGGTAATGGCCTGGCTATCGTGCTGGGGGCCAGCTTTCTGATTCCATGGAACTGGATCATTCTGGGCCTTTTGGTATGTGTATTAGTGGGGATGTTGTCCGGTTATTACCCGGCTTCCAAAGCTTCCAAACTGGATCCGGTGGAGGCACTCCGCTACGAATAATCAATTTGCGCCTTGTAGCGTTTTGAAATTTTGTTTGGATCAAATGAGAGCAGTTATACAGCGGGTCAGCCAAGCTTCCTGTACAGTGGAAGGACAGTTGACCGGGGCCATAGAAAACGGTTTGGTAGTGCTTCTGGGGATTGAGGACCAGGATGGACCGGAAGATGTAAAGTGGCTCACCCAAAAAATTGTGAACCTTCGCATATTTTCAGATGAAAATGGATTGATGAACCGATCAATCAAAGATATAGCCGGTGGAATACTGTTGGTTTCCCAATTTACCTTATTGGCACAAACAAAAAAAGGTAACCGACCTTCCTTTATCCGGGCAGCAAAGCCGGAGCAGGCTATTCCGCTCTATGAAGCCACTAAGGACGCATTTGCAGATTTGTTGGGAAAAGAGGTTGCTTGTGGTATATTTGGTGCTGATATGAAGATTGGGCTAATCAATGATGGCCCGGTAACGA
>DATGNG010000328.1:0-2670 GCA_035306865.1 Sphingobacteriaceae bacterium | reverse complement strand
AACTACCGGCCCAGTCCAGTGAAACCTGACTGTTGTCGCCGATGTGCAGGACTGTCGCTGAGGTGTCGCCATCCATGGTAGCGTTGCCGGTCTGTTGGCTTTGGCATCCACCCAAAGAAATAATCAGGGCTACACCGAAGCCCAGTGCATTATTTAGTGTTTTGTTTATCATGATTCCTATACTTTTTGTATTTTGATTGATTAATGAAGTTAACAAACACAAACTGTACCAATTTGTTTGTTAGCCAATCGGACACTTAGCCAATCAGATGCTGCTTTTCGTACTTCCGCAGCAAATTTCGGATTTTTGCATCAAAAAATTGTGTTACTTTTGTAGCATGAAAGATGCCATTGCACCTGCTGTATCCACACCCCCGATCAAATTCCCGAAATTCAGTGAACTGATCCTGCACGAGGATGAAAATCTCATTGTGGTGAATAAGCCCGCGTTTCTGGCCTCGCTTGATGAAAGGGAGGGAGGAGCGCAGAATGTGCTCCGTCTGGCCCGGAAATACCATCCCGATATACAGGTCTGCCATCGTTTGGATAAAGAAACTTCGGGGCTGCTCCTGCTGGCCAAGAATCCCGAAACCTATCGTTTGATTTCCATAGAGTTTGAAAAGAGACGCATCCGGAAAATTTATCATGCCATTATCGAGGGGGTACACCGCTTTGATGACCTATTGGTGGATCTGCCAATCCTCAATCAGGGAAACAAACATGTCAGTATAGACCGGGCCAGGGGCAAGCAAACAGAAACCTATTTCAAATCCCTGCTATTTTTCCGCAATTATACCCTGGTGGAATGCCGTCCGGTGACCGGCCGAATGCATCAAATTCGAATCCACTTGGCCACCCAACGAGCTTCCATAGTTGGAGATACCATGTACCGGGGCAAGCCGGTTTATTTATCCCAACTCAAGCGAAGGGGGTTTAGCCTCAGTAAAGGAGAGGAGGAGCAACCCATCATGAAGCGGTTTGCACTCCATGCCTACGTTTTGGAATTCTCTATTGATGGAAAAGATTATCAATTTCAAGCTTCCTATCCCAAGGATTTTGCAGTATTACTAAAGCAAATGGAAAAGTACGACAGTAGCTATTAATGTAAGACAGCAGCTATTAATACAGCTAATACAGCCATTGCCACATTTGGGCAAGTGTTTGATAATAATCCAATTCGGTATTCAACAATTTTTCATTCAATTCGTAGTAAAGGGATTGTTCCACCAAGTATTCTACCAATGTGATTTCGCCCAACTCCAGGGCTTTTTGAAGTAGTGCGGGCTCGGTGCTATCATTCAAAAGTTGCCGTAGTTCCAAGCTGTGTTTTTGCAGCAATTGAGCTTTTTGAAGTAAATGCTGT
This sequence comes from Sphingobacteriaceae bacterium, assembly GCA_035306865.1. Classification (GTDB taxonomy): domain Bacteria; phylum Bacteroidota; class Bacteroidia; order Sphingobacteriales; family Sphingobacteriaceae; genus DASRQK01. Next base: position 1,307 of record DATGNG010000328.1, on the reverse strand, counting down.
TGCTCCATTTCAAACTGCGACTGGGCATCGATCAACATACTTTCCTGTGCCTGGCTTTGCAACCGGGCATGCTTGCTACGGTTTTTATTTTGCCATAGGGGCAGGCTAAGTCCAAATGTCACACCTCGAAAATCGACTTCAATATCTTGCTCCCGCATATAACCCACACTCAAATGAGGTAGGCGCATAGCCGCTGCCAACCGCTGTTCATCTTTATGCACATCCAACTGGGCATGCATAGCTTGCAAAGCTGCTGGTTTCTTGGAAATTTCAGAAATCCAGACTTCAAAGGAAATAGGTAAAACCCAGTCCGGATAGTGCGTTGGCAATTGGCTGAAAGCCTGGCCACCATTCAACCTTATCAATTGGTTCCAGCTCGCAGACAGCTCTATTCCCTGAAGCTCAAACGATTTTTGCAGATTGGCAGCATGTATGCGGGCCTTGTTTCGATCCAGCACACTGATGCTACCCGCTTCGAAAGCTCGCTGGTACGCCTCGGCCAACTGAGTGGCATGTTGGGATTGTACCTTTAATAACTGCTGATATTCCCGGTGATAAACCCATTGTAACCAATTTTGTAGCGTCAAACCCACCACCTCTGACCGGCTCATCAGGAGTTGTTGGTCCAGCACCGCATCCTTACCCTGGGCCACTTTTTTGCGCCAACCATAAACCGTAGGAAACTCCAGTTCCTGGGTAATGGAATAATCCAGTCGGTGATCGGCTAGACGGGGGTGAGGTTTCAGATAATTGATGCCAATCTGGGGGTCATCGGGATTCAAACCAATACGATTGCCCGCTTTCTCTGCGTTCACAGCATGTTGAATGGCTTGCAAATGCGTGTTATTGCGTTCCAATTCAGCAATCATGTTCTTTATTTGGGCTTCTTCCTGTGCAAATAAGTTAAGGACCATTCCGCTCAGGAAAAGGCAGCTGGCGAATATTTTAATAATTATTTTCATCTTCCAATTATTTCATCTTCCAATTATTTGTTTTACCACATCATTTGGTTTGGCACTGATCCAACGATATACGATGGGAATGACGATCATATTCAAGAATGTAGAGGACAGCAATCCGGCCAGAATGACTTGTGCCAATGGGCTTTGGATTTCATTTCCTGGTTCGTCAGCCTGCAGGGCCAATGGCAGTAACGCTAATGCAGTGGAAATGGCCATCATTAATATAGGGATCAACCGATCCATTGACCCTTTCCAAATAGCTTCCTCCAGCGTGTGTCCTTCTGAAATCAAGGTGTTGTACCTATCCACCAAAAGTAATCCATTACGCGTAGCGATACCAAAAAG
>DATGNG010000327.1:0-3311 GCA_035306865.1 Sphingobacteriaceae bacterium | reverse complement strand
ATGGACACTCCTGATCCAGGGTATCGCAGGGCTGATGATCTCTATTGGCTATATTTATTATATCTTTCGCAACCTGCAGCAACACCGGGTGTCACCGCAGGTTGGAAAAACTTGATGTCCAATTGCAACTATCCTATGCCTACAACTGCTTCAAAATCTCCTGCACTGCCCGCTCCAATTGAGGGTCCCGGTCATGGATCAAATCCAGGAAAGTATTTTCTACATGAATATCCGGTTTCACCCCGGTGAGCTCCAGGTTGTCTCCGTCAAGGGTATAAACACCCCATCCCGGCACCCGGTATGAAGACCCATCCACCAGTCCTTTGGACGATGTAAAGATGATCCATCTATAAGTTTCTGTACCTATAATCGTACCCAGATTGAGTGCTTTGAATCCAGCCGCTGTCATCTCTGCATCACTGAGGGATTGTTGGTTGATCAAAAGGACAATGGGCTTGCCGGCAGGGGCAAAGTTGCTTTGGGGCGAACGCTTGCCACCCCGGTACTGCCATTGCAGGTAGGGGCGCTGGGAGAGGAATTTCAGCACTTCATCATGCACATTTCCCCCGGTATTGTAGCGCAGGTCCAAAATGATTGCCTCTTTGTTGTTTTCTTGCTCTACCATATCCAATAGGAAGGTTTCCAATTCACCCCCACTCATATTTTTCATATGGGAATAGGCAATACGGTTTCCACTCAATGAATCTACTCTGGACCTGTTATTTTTGATCCATTCCCCATAGAATCCATCTCTCAGGCTATTGCTGCGCTGTGGCCTGACCGTGGTGTGGATAATGGTTCCATTACGGTCGAAACTCAGTCGCAATTCTGCTGCCAGGGAGGGCTTGGTAAAGTAATAATCCCTATCAATTTTGGGATCTACCGTCTGGCCGTCCACAGCAACAAGTACGTCACCCGCTTGTATATCCCTACCCAATTTGCTGGCCGGGCTGTTGTTTACAATCCTTTCTACACGATAGGGGTTGTTGGCGGCAAATACAATCCCGGTTTCATTGGTCACGTACCGCAGGTTCCTTTGCTCCTCACGGCCACTGCTATTGAATCCGAGATGGGAAGAGTTTAGTTCGCCCAGCATATCATTGAGTAAAACTCTCAAGTCATTGCGGTTGTTGATATAGGGTAGGAACCTGGCATATTGATCCCTGGTTTTTGCCCAATCCAATCCATGGAAGCCGGATTCATAAAAATTCTCCTCTATTCCCGCCCATGTCTCATAATACATTTGCTGGAATTCGTCATTGAGGTTGCGGTTGAATTTTTGGGAAATATTGATAGGCTCCAGCTTATTGGTATCCATATTGTACTTTTGGACAGTGCCACGTGAGAGCACATAATAGTTACTGCCAGCTACTGTTATACCGGAAATGAACCCATCAGCTACTTTCTCTGTTTTATTGTCCTCGAAATCCTGGATAATAGTGCGGTAAACTGCGCTGCGTCCACCTTCATGGTTGGAGTGGAAGAATACATAATCTTTATTGCCTTTGCGCAGGGTAAGCACTCGGGTTTGGGTGCCAAAAGCCGGACTGATACGGGTGATTCTGTCCCGGATGTCTTGGGTATTAATGCTGATCACGTCCTGTACAGCATTCGCTGAATCCTTTTTGTCTTCCTGGAAGAGTTCTTCAAATTTTTCAGAACGGTAGGGCGCATCGAAATTGTCCAGTTCCATTCTGAATATACTGGCATCTTGCAGGCCGAATGGGTAGGAAGGCCTGGTGCGGTTGCTGGCAAAATAGATAGCTTTTCCATCGGCTGACCATGCCGGACTGGTTTCGGAAACACCGGTATTGGTCAGATTTGTGGTTTTTCCGGTTTTGAGATGATGTACAAAAATATCCTGTTCAAAATTGCGCACAGCGGTAAACAACACGTATTCTCCGTCAGGCGAAAAAGATGGAGAAGAGTTTTGGAAGGCCCAGATTTCATCTTTGACCAGGGTTTTGCTTTCCAATGTATTCAGATCCAACAAGCGTACTTCATCCCGGCCACTCAGATAAACACCATGGGTGCGGGCAGTGTTGAGTGTCAGGTCCCGGTTGCTCCTGTTGTCCGTGGTGATTTGCCTTGCCGGACCCGAACCATCTGCAGCGAGCGCAACCCAATTGGGATAGCCCTGAAGCGTACGGCTGGCAAGCAAAGTTTTATTGTCTTTCAGCCACTTGACTTCAAAGGCTCTTTCAGGTGAAGAATGGACTTCCCGCACAAATTTGCCACTTATATCGGCTACAAACACTACTCCACGGGAGACGAAAGCGATTTTTTTGCCATCCGGGGAAACGTCAAAAGCCGAAATATTGTCTTTGGTGTCGAATTCCTGTTCCTTTACCAATACTCTATTCCTAAATAGATTGAGGGATAATGGGTCGGATTCGCCGCTGGCTACATCATATACATACAGCTGATAATCCTTTTCAAATACTATTTTCTCGCCATTGGCCGATACCTGAGGTCGTTTGATAGACGTTTCAAAACGGGTTAGGCCCTTCTTTTGTCCGTTTTCAAGCGTGTAAAGATTGTATTCTCCATTGGCTTCATCTGATACAAAATATACGTTGCCCTGGCGGTCCACCGTGTGCCAGAAATCCTTGCCTTCATAATCGGTGAGCTGATTGTAGGCCCCGGTGTTGGTATTGTAGGACAGGATATCCGGATTAAATGCCCCTTTATATCGTTTTCGGTTGGCGGCAGAGTAGCTTTCCCAACTATTATTAAACAACAAGTCTCCCGAAGGGGTCTCAGCTACCTGATGTATGGTGTTGAAGTAATGGGGGAATACCCTTTGTGCGGTGCCACCTTCAAGAGGTATGTGGTAGCTGGTAAAGCGATTGTATCTGCCTGAAGTAAAATAGAGTCTTTTACTGTCCCAGCTCCAGCTATCTACCTCATCATTGGCATCGTGAAAGGTCAATTGCCGAATATCTCCCCCTGCCAACGGCATGACAAACACATCTTGATTGCCAAATTGATTGGAGGAAAAAGCAAGCCATTTGCCATCCGGTGAAATCCGGGGATTGATTTCTTCACCTTGAAGGGCGGTGAGGCGGCGGGCTTCATTGCCCTGAATATCGGTTTGCCAAAGATCGCCCTCAAAACTGAAAACTATGGTTTTCCCATCCGGACTGAGGGTAGGGTGGGAGGCAAAATAGGCTGGACCCTGGGCATAGGCAGTGCTTCCCAGCATCCAAAAAGAGAGGTAGAAAAGGATTCTTTTCATTGGTTTATAATTTAGTGGTCAATAATATTTGATTTAGTGGTCAATAATATTCAACAAATTTATCAAAATCAGA
>DATGNG010000326.1:0-5663 GCA_035306865.1 Sphingobacteriaceae bacterium | reverse complement strand
TAATAAACTGATGAGGCTCATTTCCCGATTATTTTTATCCGTATTTTCAATTGTATTTTTTGCTGCTGTTACCTCTCCTATTCAGGCTAAGGCTGAGATTTATCTGGCTCAGTCGCAGGACAGCCTGTTCAGCTTCGATGATGTAGTATTTGAAGAGGCTCCGGACACCCTGTTCAGCTTTGATGATGTGGTGTTTGAGGATGCTCCGGACATAGCTGTGGATGGGGTTGTGGATGGGGCTGAATTAACAGTAAGCAGTAAAGGGGTGACCGAGAATCCCCAGTCGCTTTGGGGGATTTTTATTGCCGGAATTATTGGTGGGTTTGCGGCCTTTCTGATGCCCTGTATTTATCCCATGGTGCCTTTGACGGTTTCCTATTTTACGAAACAAAGTGGCACGCGGATGAAAGGGATTTTAAATGCCCTGCTCTACGGCCTGTTTATCATTGTGATCTATGTGGCGCTGGGAATGCTGGTCACTCTGATCTTTGGAGCGTCTGCGCTCAATGAGGCTGCCAGTAGCGCCTGGTTCAATTTACTGTTCTTCCTGATTATTCTGATTTTTGCCATTTCTTTTTTGGGCGCATTCGAGATTACACTGCCTTCGCGCTTTGTCAATAAGATGGATGAGAAGTCCAATAGAGGTGGGCTGTTGGGACTGTTTTTTATGTCCTTTACCCTGGCACTGGTTTCTTTCTCCTGTACCGGACCGATTATCGGTTACCTGTTGGTGGAGGCGGTTTCGGAAGGGGCCCTATTGGGGCCTGCGGTAGGCATGCTGGGTTTTTCGGTGGCCTTGGCTGTGCCTTTTATGATTTTTGCATTCTTTCCATTTTTACTCAAAGAAATGCCGAAGTCGGGGGGATGGCTCAATTCGGTCAAGGTATCGTTGGGTTTTCTGGAGCTGGCACTGGCCCTTAAGTTTCTGTCCAATGTGGATCTGGCTTATCACTGGGGCATTCTGGATCGGGAAATTTTCCTGGCGTTATGGATTGTGATCTTTGGTTTGTTTGGGGTTTATTTGTTGGGGAAACTCCGCTTTGCACATGACTCCGAGGTCAAAACTCTTTCTATTCCGAGATTGTTTTTTGCGATTGTGGTGTTATCATTTACCGTTTATATGATTCCGGGAATGTGGGGAGCGCCGCTGAAGTCACTAAGTGCCTGGCTTCCTCCTTCTACAACCCAGGATTTCAATCTGCATCAATCCGGCATTGGTCAGGGATATATGATGTCCCCTGGTCAAATTGATGCCACAAACAGCAGAAGTATTACCAAAAAATATAAGAGTGACCGACATCAGGCTCCACATGGTTTGGATGCCTTCTATGATTATGAGCAGGCACTGGATTTTGCACGTCAGGTCAATAAACCTGTATTGATCGACTTTACGGGCTGGACCTGTGTCAACTGCCGGAAAATGGAAGAAGCCGTTTGGCCGGATCCTGCTGTATTGCGAATACTCAACGAGGAGTATGTTTTGGCTTCGCTCTATGTAGATGACCGGACCCCTCTGGACGAGGCGGAAAAGTACGTTTCGTCATTCAGCGGCAAAAGTATTCGCTGGGTTGGCCAGAAGTGGTCAGATTTCCAGGCTTCCCAATTTGGCACCAATGCCCAGCCATATTATGTGATCGTAGATCACGACGGCAATCAACTGGTGCCGGCAGAGGCTTACAATGAGGATATTCAGAATTATATCAATTTTCTGGAATCTGGATTGGCGGCCTTCCGGGCCGGACGATAGTAATCAAGCTATGGCAGAAATCAAAAATATTGCGGTTTTCACTTCGGGTGGCGATGCCCCCGGGATGAATGCAGCCATTCGGGCAGTTGTCCGGACCGGTCTCTATCATGGTTTGAATGTGTTTGGAATCCGTAGGGGCTATGATGGCCTGGTCCATGGTGATATCATACCCATGGATGCCAAATCGGTAGCCAACATCATCCAGCGAGGAGGAACTATTCTCAAAACGGCCCGCAGTGAAGAGTTCCGGACCGCGGAAGGCCGGAAAAAAGCTTTTGAGAACCTACAAAAATACCATATAAACGGGTTGATCGCCATCGGAGGGGATGGTACATTTACCGGAGCTTCCCATTTTATGGAAGAATACGATGTCCCGGTGATCGGCATCCCCGGCACCATAGACAATGATCTGGCGGGCACGGATTTCACGATTGGTTATGATACTGCGGTGAATACCGCTATTGATGCCGTGGATAAAATCCGGGATACCGCCGAATCCCACGATCGGCTGTTTGTGGTGGAAGTCATGGGACGGGATTCCGGTTTGATCGCCCTGCGTACAGGTATTGCCACCGGTGCGGAAGCGGTCCTGATCCCGGAAATCAAGGTTGATTATGAGGCCATGATGGACCGCCTGGACCGGACCCGGAAAAGCAAGTCTTCCCGGATCATCATTGTGGCCGAAGGTGATGATGCCGGCGGTGGCTTTGCGGTGGCCGACCGGATCAAAGCACGTTTTCCGCATTATGATATACGCATTTCCATATTGGGGCATATCCAGAGAGGGGGAAGGCCCACTTGCCTTGACCGCGTGCTGGCCAGCCGTCTGGGTGTAGGTGCCGTCGAGGGCTTACTGGCAGGTCGGAGCGGAGAAATGGCCGGTTCCATTCATGGGGAAGTGGAATTTACTCCTTTCAAAAATGCCATCAAGCACATAGGTACCATCAATGAAAACCTGGTCCGGATCGTGGAGATTCTTTCCCTGTAGTTTGTTTTTGAGGGCCTTGGGTATGGGTTTAAACCCATCATTTCAGAAATCTACATCAATAAGTGCGCGCAAAGGAATGACCACTCCATTTTTTATCTGGATGTAGTCATCCGTCAATAACCAGACTGTGGTTTCAATGCGTACTGGCCCATCTTCGGTCTGGAATGCAATGCCAACCTTGGACTTAAATTCATTGCCCAGCCTTCTTGCAGCGATCAATTTGTCACGCAACTCGGTTTTTCGGTTTACCTCCGCCGGAATAATCCGGTAATTGCCAATCTGTTCTTTCTCGATAAGTACTCCGATCATAACAACTAATTTAGGTTAGGAAATATAAGAATTCCTCTTTGAGAAAAGCAAATCGCAACGAATAATTTACGGCATTTATAATTATAATGGGTTGTGGGGTTGTGTATTTACAGGTAACCGGCCGGCTACAAGGGCTCAGGTCTGGCGGATTCCCAGCCGAGGATTGCCCGCTTGCGGGTCGTGCCCCAATGATAACCGCCGATCCCTCCATCTCCCCGGATCACCCGGTGACAGGGGATGAGAAAGGAAACCGGATTGCTGCCCACAGCAGTACCGACCGCTCTAAAAGCCTTTGGCGAGCCTATACTTTCCGCAATAGCCCCATAGGTGGAGGTAACGCCCAATGGTATTTTCAGCAAGCATTCCCAGACCTTCAACTGAAAAGGTGTGCCTTTGAGGTGCAATTTGATTTCTGGGATCGCTGACCAATCCCTGCTGAAAATGGAAAGGACCTGTTGTTGAAAAGCATCCGGTTGCCGGACAAAACTGGCTTTCGGAAAAAGATTCTTCAGATCCTGCATAGATTGACTTTGTTCAAAAGTTTGGTTTGACGACCCCTTTTCATCCAAAAACCCCAGGAAGCAGACCCCTTTGGAGGTAGAGGCAACCAATACATTCCCGAAGGGGCTGCCCGCCAACTCATAATTGATCTGCAAGTCACGCCCTCCGTTTTTGTACTCGGCCGGGGTCATACCCTCTATGTTGACAAATAGCTCGTGAAGGCGGCTGGTGCTCGAAAGCCCTGCTTCATAGGTCGTTTCAAACAAAGTAGGTTGGGCTTCACTCCTGAGGGCTTGTTTGGCGTCCTGCAATGTCAGGAACTGAAGAAACTTTTTGGGACTTACTCCCGCCCATTCGTTAAACAAACGCTGGAAATGAGCCGGACTCAAACCTACGTACTCCGCCACTTCATCCAGACCCGGTTGCTGCCTGACATGTGTACGGATGTATTCGATCGCCCGCGCAATCCTCCTATAGTTGAGTACCTCCTGACTTTCCATTTCCTGTTGAGCTTTCATTCCCTGCCTGAATTTTCATTCCTGTTTCAATTTACACAAAGATGGGGGGATTATCCAAAATAAAAAATCCGAAACTTGCGGAAAGTAATTCGTTACTCCATGATTTACAAATCTTTTCCAATCCGGCGAATTCGATATGCAGGTTTTTATTCCGATCTTTGTATGAAGCTAAATAAGATTTAAACGTTTAAAAATATGACAACCAAAAATATAGATGAGGAAGTGGTAAAGGCCAGCTTTCCGGTACTAAATATGTCCTGCGCATCCTGTGCGGTCAGTGCAGAAAGTACCGTTAAAGCTGCTGAAGGAGTAGTGGATGCATCGGTGAATTATGCCAATGCGACCCTTTCCGTAGCGTACCTTCCCGGCAAAACCAATGCAGAGAAATTGCAGAAAGCGGTGCAGGCCGTGGGTTACGATTTGCTGATTGAGAGTGAGGATACGCAAAAAGAAACACTGGAAGCCATTCATGAAAAGAATTACCGCAGCCTGAAACAAAAAACGACCTGGGCGGTGATTCTGTCCATTCCGCTGGTGATTATCGGCATGTTTTATATGGATATGCCCTATGCCAATGAGATTATGCTGGTACTTGCTACTCCCATTGTACTGTGGTTTGGCAGGGGCTTTTTTGTGAATGCCTGGAAGCAGACCCAACACCGAAAGGCCAATATGGATACGTTAGTGGCGTTGAGTACGGGTATTGCCTATTTATTTAGTCTGTTCAATATGATTTACCCTGAATTCTGGCATCAGCGGGGGCTGCACGCCCATGTCTATTTTGAAGCCGCAGGGGTGATCATTACTTTTATTCTTTTGGGCAGAATGATGGAGGAAAAGGCTAAAGGCAACACCTCCGCAGCACTCAAAAAACTGATGGGCTTGCAGCCCAAAAATGTTACGGTTCTGCAAGCGGATGGCAGTGAAAACCTGGTTCCCATCGAACAGGTACAGAAGGACGATCTGCTGCTGGTCAAACCGGGTGAAAAAATTGCGGTGGACGGCATGGTGACAGGGGGCGAATCTTATGTGGATGAAAGCATGTTGAGCGGGGAACCTTTGCCGGTACTGAAGACCGAGGGTGAAAAAGTATTTGCCGGCACCATCAACCAAAAAGGAAGCTTCCGTTTCCGGGCATTGAAAGTGGGCAAAGACACCATGTTGGCACAGATCATCCGTATGGTCCAGGATGCGCAGGGGAGCAAGGCACCGGTGCAGAAACTGGTGGATAAAATTGCCGGGATCTTTGTGCCGGTGGTGATTGGTATTGCGTTGCTGACCTTTGTCACCTGGGTGATTTTGGGTGGTGAAAACGGATTGGTGCACGGCCTGTTAACGGCGATCACGGTATTGGTCATCGCCTGTCCCTGTGCGTTGGGCCTGGCCACTCCTACAGCCATCATGGTCGGCGTGGGTAAGGGGGCTCAAAAAGGGATTCTGATCAAGGATGCCGAAAGCCTGGAGTTGGCCAAAAAGGTGGATGCCATCATTCTGGATAAAACGGGAACAATTACTGAAGGCCGCCCCGAAGTGACCGGTATCCAATGGCTTTCCGGTCAGGCGCAATCAGCGTCTATTTTGTTCAGTCTGGAAAAGCAAT
>DATGNG010000325.1:0-6847 GCA_035306865.1 Sphingobacteriaceae bacterium | reverse complement strand
TGAATGCCATTTATATGTCTATTACCGCAGAGGAAAACAGCAACCAATTGGTATTGGGGAATAAAATAAAGCAGGAGCTTGATGTATTGAAATCTGCCTTTCCTACTGGTTATGAAGTGCATATTGGATATGATGCCACAGAATATATAAAAGCAGAGATGAATAAGATCTATTTCAGGATCGGACTGACGCTTATTGTTCTCTTGTTATTTGTGTCATTCGCTTATAGCAGTTTTCGTTATACTTTGCTCATCGTGAGTTCCTTATTTGCAAATCTGGCTGTGGCAGTTATTTTCTATTACTGGTTTAGGTTGGAGATCCAGTTATATTCCCTGGCAGGCATTACTATCTCCATGACACTGATCATCGACAATACCATTGTGATGGCTGATCACTTGATACGGAGAAGCAATAGACTGGCTTTTACTTCTATATTGGCCGCAACAGTGACTACGGTTGGAGCACTGTCCGTTATCTTTTTTCTGGATGAACGCTTGCGTCTCACCTTGCAGGATTTCGCTGCTGTAGTGATCCTAAACTTGGTTATATCATTGTTCGTTGCCTTGTTTCTGGTTCCGGCCCTAATGGATAAAATCGGCCTACTTAGAAAACAGCGCAAATTCCAGCTCACAAAGAAGAAAACTTTAAACATTTATTTCTTTCGGTTTTATGGTCTTTTATGTCAGTTTTTGTACCGCTGGAAAGTCATTGTTGTCATTATGCTCGTACTTGCGTTCGGCTTGCCAGTGTTTCTTTTGCCCAACAAGGTAGAAGGGTCATCTGTGTGGGCTTCCCTATACAACAAGAGTTTTGGGACCCCCTATTACAAGGAACACATCAGCCTTTATGCAAATCAACTGTTGGGAGGAGCGTGGAGGTTGTTTTCCGAAAAAGTATATACCGGTTCGTATTTTGCAAGCCGGGAGGAAACCCGTTTATATATCCGGGCAAGCTTGCCAAGCCACGCTACGATCCAGGAGATGGATGCTTTGATCCAGCATATGGAAGGACACATAGGCAGATTTATTGAAGTCAGACAATTCCGAACCAATATTCATAATGGCCAACGGGCCACAATAGATATTCAGTTTGCAGAAGACTATGCCAAAACTGGTTTCCCTTATTTTTTAAAAGAGTACCTGATCAGCAGATCTCTGGAATTGGGTGGGGGAAGCTGGCGTATATATGGTGTGGGAGATGGGTTTAGTAATGATCTTAGGGAAGGTGCAGGTGCATACAGGTTGGAATTGTTTGGTTTCAATTTTGATGAACTTTCCGGATGGGCTCGAAAAATCAAGGATAACCTGGAACAGCACCGAAGGATCAATGAGGTAACGATCGGTTCTGAATTTAGTTGGTATAAGAATGATTATGAGGAATTTATATTTGAATTGGACAAACAACGGCTGGCAGAAGAGAATATACAGCCCTATCAGTTGTATGAACAGTTGAAACTGGTGTTTGCAGAGGACATCAGTCTGGGGCGTATGGTGACGTCGGCAGGACTCGAACCACTTTATATCTCTTCCAAACAATCTAAGGAATACAATCAATGGGGCTTGCTTCATATGCCTGTCAAAGTGAATAACAAGGAATATAAAGTAGCTGAACTGGCACAGATCAAGAAATCGCAAGTAGCTCAGGAGGTCGGGAAGATTAATCAGGAATATCGTTTATGCCTGCAATATGAATATATTGGGGCAAGTGAGCCCGGAAAGCGGGTTCTTGAAAATTTCGTCAAGGAATTTCAAGAAGACCTGCCTGTCGGATACAGAGTACAAATTCCCGATGATTATCGTTTAGATCATGAAAGCTATAAACAATACGGATTATTGTTGTTGATTGTCGTCATTATCTATTTTGTTTCAAGTATTCTGTTCAATTCATTGAAACAGCCACTATACATTATATCGGTTGTTCCTATTTCCTATATTGGCATTTTTATGTCTTTTTATTTGTTCAAGATCAATTTTGACCAAGGTGGTTTAGCCTCCTTTATCTTATTGTCCGGACTTGCTATCAATGCCAATATCTATATCATAGACGAATACAACCATCTTCGGAAAAAGAGGAAACATATCTCACGACTGAAGGCCTACCAGAAAGCCTGGGGTGCAAAGGCAAAACCCATATTCCTTACCGTACTGTCCACAATATTGGGTTTTTCCCCTTTTTTGATAGGAGAAAGTAAAGAAGTGTTCTGGTTTCCATTGGCCGTTGGCACTATTGGTGGGTTGATCGTTTCGACACTTGCCACTTTTTTGTTTTTACCATTATTTATGGGAGTAGGAAAAACAGGGGATACCCACCCATAGCCTGAAAAAATCTGCATGTCCCGCCGCGAAGCCGGTTCTTACGGGGCGCACGTACGCGGACTCAACCGCCTTCACCAATTTGACAAAGTGGAAGTGGTGCAAATCGTGCATCCCGAACATTCTTACCAAGTGTTGGAAGAGATGAGCCTTTATGTGCAGTCACTTTTGCAGGCCTTGGAGGATTTAACCCTAAATGCGGAATCTGGGTTTAAAACCGGGTACCGCTTCCAAAAAGCCGTACCCGGATTAAAACATCGTTTATGGAATATAATCATAATTTGCTTGCAGACCAAGCGGGATGCCCAGAAACCAGTATAACAGCAGGAACAGGGTCCAGACAATACCGAACACCACCGTATAGGGCATCATGATGGATACCAGGGTGCCTATTCCAGTAGTTTTGACATATTTCTGGCAATAAACCACGATCAGCGGAAAGTAGGGCATGAGCGGCGTGATGACATTGGACACTGAATCCCCCACCCGGTAGGCCGCCTGTGTGAGATCGGGTGATATGCCAAGCTGCATCAGCATGGGTACCATAATAGGGGCGACCAACGCCCATTTTGCGGAAGCTGAACCAATAAAGAGATTGAGGAAAGCAGTAATGAGGATGATGCCGACAATAGTGGTCTGTGGGGCCAGTTGCATAGCCTGCAAGACAGAAGCCCCTTTCAATGCCAGTAAAGCTCCGATATTAGACTTGCTGAACGCATCGATAAACAGTGCGCAGAAGAAAGCCATGACGATGTAATAGCTCATGGACGACATGGACTTGGACATGCTGTTTATAATATCTTTGGATGTGCCGAACACCCCTGACATCATCCCGTAAACAACCCCCGGAATCAGGAAAATGATAAAAATCAAGGGTACAATGGATCGCATCAGCGGTGCTGCAAGAGAAGTAATTTCCCCCTGCTCATCACGCCAGGCCGAACCGGTAGGTGCTGCCCAGACATATAGACCGATTAGACACAGGATCATGACCAGTGAGGCAGTGTAAAAGGCTTTTTTCTCCTTTTTATTCAATGCATCCATGGTGGGTTTTTCAGCTTCTTCTATGTCAACTGCGACTTTTTGCAGGCGCGGTTCGATCACTTTGTCCGTGAGATACCAGCCCAGTATGATGACCAGCACCGAGGATGCCGCCGTAAAGAACCAATTATTCAATGGATTGAGCTGGATCGCCGGATCAATGATCTGTGCGGCAGACTGGGTGAAACCCTGTAACAGGGGGTCGATGCCTGAAGGAACAAAATTGGCGCTGAATCCACCGGATACTCCGGCAAATGCAGCAGCAATCCCGGCTAAGGGGTGGCGGCCAGCAGCATAAAAGATAATTCCACCCAAAGGAATGACCAGCACATACCCTGCATCGGCTGCGGTATGCGACACAATAGCCACCAGGATCAGCATGGGCGTCAGTAGCATTTTCGGGGTGAAATTTAGCATGGTTTTGAGCCCGGCATTGATAAAACCCGAATGATCTGCGACACCGACACCAAGCATGGCGACCAGTACAATCCCCAAGGGGGCAAAACTGGTGAAAGTGGTGACCATATTGGTGAAGAAAGCCGTAATGGCATGTGGTTCCAGAAGGTTGTTGACTTGCAGGGCACTACCCGACCGGGGATCGATTTCCTGAAAGGAAAATGAGGATAGGAGAGCCGACAAGCCCCAGACCAGCAACATTAGAAAGAAAAATAAAATGGCGGGATCCGGAAGTTTGTTCCCTGCTTTCTCAATAATATCCAGAAACCGGGTCACAATTGGCTTTTTGATGGATTGATTCGTATTCATCTGTTTATAGCGTTATGGATTTATAAATTGATTTATTTTAGGGTCCGTAAAGGTCAAATCAGCCGCGCCAGGTATTGATCCTCTCCGTCATCAAACAGGATCTGCATGTCCCAGCCAGAAGCCCGGGCAATTGAGGCCATGGTCTCCTGATCCACATAAACCCATCCGAATGGACGGCTTTTGAGTCCTTTGTATTCATATTGAAAGCCGATTTCACCATAATATCCAATGGGCTTGGCAACTGTGCCGTCCTTATACAGATAATTCAGGTCGGAGGAGTCAAATAGTATTTGTCCACCCGGTTTCAGCAGGGTGCGGCATTGTTCCAGTAGGAAAACCACATTTTCAAGGTTTTCCGCCAATCCTATTCCATTCATCATAAATAAAATGGTATCATAAAAATGCTTTTGGCCCGCTCTTTCAGTTTCATTCGCATACTCAAAAAAGTCTGCTTTAATCACCTTCTTTACTCCCCGGACACGCATAATTTCACAGGCAGCCTGACAACGTTCCAGCGCCTCGACTTCCTTTCCCTGAGATTGAAGATACAAAGCATGGCTGCCCACCCCGGCACCCACATCAAGGATCCGACCACAGCACAAAGAGAGCGCATGGGTTTCCAGTTCTGGGAAATCCTCAGGCCCACGAAAGAACAATTCCACCGGCATGACCTCGGTGCTTCCGTAATTATTGTGTAAAAAAAGAGGGGCGGGAGACGTATTGTGATAGTAATCAAGCAATGCCCGGCCAAATACCTGTTCCATATTGGAAGCAAATGTAAGGATTATGCCGTATCTTTGTAGCTTGTTGTTTTCGGTCTGCCATTATTTGTAATGAAATGACAGGGCAAGGCCGGCAAATTGGAATAAAATGAGTAAAAGAGGAAGGGTGCTTGTAGCCATGAGTGGTGGAGTGGATAGCTCCGTGGCCGCTGTGATGCTGCACGAGCAGGGATATGAGGTGATCGGATTGACGATGAAGACCTGGGATTATGCGACTTCCAGTGGTTCTTCAAAGGAAACGGGCTGCTGCAGCCTGGACAGTATCAATGATGCCAGGGCTTTGGCCGTGGCCTATGGATTTCCACATTATATCCTGGATATCCGGGATGAATTCGGTGATTTTGTGATCGATAATTTTGTGGATGAATATCTGGCAGGGCGTACTCCAAACCCCTGTGTGCTTTGCAATACGCACATCAAATGGGAAGCCCTGCTGAAAAGGGCCAACAAGCTGGATTGTGAATTTATTGCAACCGGACATTATGCCAATATCCGGCAAATGGAAAACGACCGATATGTGATTTCCAAAGGACGGGATGAAAACAAGGATCAGTCCTATGTGCTTTGGGGAGTTTCGCAGGAAAATCTGGCCCGTACCCAATTTCCGCTTGGCAATTATACCAAAGCGGAAATCCGCCAACTGGCTGCCGATATGGGTCAATTGGAATTAGCCAAAAAATCGGAGAGTTACGAGATCTGTTTTGTGCCGGACAATGATTACCGGGCATTTCTGAGGCATAGGGTAGGGGATATCGACGAGCGGATCGGGCCGGGTAATTTTGTGTTATCGGACGGCATAGTTGTAGGACAGCATCAGGGTTACCCCTATTATACCATCGGCCAGCGCAAGGGCTTGGGTATCGCATTGGGCCGTCCGGTTTTTGTGACTCAGATCCTGCCGGAGAGTAACACCGTGGTGCTGGGAGATGAGCATGAGCTTGAACGTGCTTCCACCTATGTACGCAATGTCAATCTGATTAAATACGCCTCAATTGACCGGCCTATGGAAGCGGTGACCAAGATCCGTTACAAGGATGCCGGGATGGAAAGCACACTCACACAGGAGGGGGATAAGGTCAAAGTTGATTTTGTACATGCTGTGAAAGGAATTGCTCCTGGCCAGTCGGCGGTGTTTTATGAGGGGAATGACTTGCTGGGCGGTGGATTTTTAATGTAAATCGCAGGGGCATAAGCCCCCCTGCGGATTATTTTTTAAACTAAATACCTATTATGATGATAAAACACCCTTGCTATCCACGCAGAGCCGCGCTTTGGCCGCTGGGCCTTTTGGTGACCGGATTGTTGTTTGATGCCTGTACAGCCACTCAGCAAAAGGAGGAAACAGCCGATTTGCCCATAGAACAGGCAATCCTCAATGATCCCGAGAGTTTCTATTATATTGATTTTGCAAATTATCAGGCGAAGGTTGCTTCCCTGCCCATCGGAGTGTTTGATTCGGGCACAGGTGGTCTGACCGTGCTTGACGCATTGGTTTGCTTCGATGAGTTCAATAATGAGAATGGTGCAGTGGGGGCGGATGGAATGGCGGATTTTGCAAAGGAACGCTTTATTTATCTGGCGGATCAGGCCAATATGCCTTATGGAAATTATCACAGCGCCGGAAATTCGGAGTTATTGGTGGAACACATTATCAAGGATGTACAATTTCTGCTGGGCAATAAATATTATTCGTCCCAGGAAGCTGCAGCATTCCATGGGGATAAAGAGAAGATCAAAGCCATTGTGATTGCCTGCAATACAGCAACTGCTTATGGTGTGGAAAAGGTACGGGAGTTTGTAGTCAAAGCGGGACTGGACATTCCGGTAATTGGAGTGATAGATGCTGGAGCCAGGGGGGTACTTGAAAACTTTGAGATTGATGAAAGCGGCACTATTGGTGTGTTTGCTACGGTAGGAACGATTGCATCAAACGGTTATGAGCGCACC
>DATGNG010000324.1:0-3329 GCA_035306865.1 Sphingobacteriaceae bacterium | reverse complement strand
AACGTCAATTATCTGTTTTATCTTCCTTTGTTCAGGAAACTTTTTCGGGAATACGTATTGTAAAGACATACAATCGCGAGGCTGACCGTATGAATGCGTTCAAAAAGGAAAGCTATCGGTACAAGGATGAAACGCTTTCGTTAGTACGCGTTGAGGCCGTATTCTTCCCTCTAATCTTACTTTTAATTGGCTCCAGCACGATCATTACGGTATATGTCGGTGGTTTGCAAGTAGCGGGCGGGCATATTACGGCAGGTAACATTGCAGAGTTTATCGTGTATGTCAATCAATTGACTTTCCCGGCTATGTCTTTGGCCTGGGTTACCTCCCTCGTGCAACGGGCTGCAGCCTCCCAGGAGCGGATCAATGAGTTCCTGAAAACCGAGCCTGCCATCAGACCCGGCACGACCAGGGTAGAAAACATCTATGGTAACATTACTTTCCACAATGTAAGCTTTACCTATCCGGATACAGGAATCAAAGCGCTCCAAAATGTTTCCTTCCAGGTCAAACCCGGGGAAATTCTGGCAATAATTGGTCGGACCGGATCTGGAAAATCGACAATCGCACAATTGCTGATGCGCATGTACGATGTAGATAAAGGAGCCATCAAAATAGACGGAACTGATATCAGGGAATTTCATACTCAAGAATACCGCAACCAGATTGGTTTTGTGCCCCAGGAAGTGTTTTTGTTTTCAGACACCATTGGTAGAAATATTGCTTTCGGAGTCCAGGAAGTAAATATGGATGATGTGGAAGATGCGGCAAAACGGGCGGTAGTCCATCACAATATCATTGGTTTCGAAGAGGGATATGACACCATGATTGGGGAAAGGGGGATTACTCTATCCGGTGGTCAGAAACAGCGGCTGTCTATTGCCAGGGCCTTGCTCAAAGATCCTACAATTTTGGTTTTTGACGACTGCCTCTCTGCAGTGGACACAAACACAGAGGAACAGATATTGAGTCAGCTCCGGGCAAGCATTCAGGACAAAAGCTGCATTTTCATTGCCCACCGTATCTCCACCATAAAAAATGCCGACCATATCCTCGTTTTGGATGAGGGCCGGATCATTGAGGAGGGAAAACATGAGGAATTACTCGCATTAAAGGGTGAATATTTTGAATTGAATGAAAAACAACTGTTAGAGGAGCAGGTACAATAAAATTAGAGACAGCAACAATAGAACACCAAATGGAACAAGTGGAACAATTACTGGATTTATTGGAAAACCGCTTTAATAAGAACAAAGTAAAGCGCACCCCCATCAAATGGACGGACGTAAAGGAAAAACTTACCGCCGCTTCCCAGGACAAATTGAAAAGTTTGTTGGCAATGGAGGAAAGTGGCGGAGAGCCGGATGTGGTATGGCAGAATAAAAAAAATGGCACCTATATGTTTGTGGACTGTGCGCTGGAAAGTCCTAAAGGTAGAAGAAGTTTGTGTTTTGACCCGGACGCGCTGGAATCCCGAAAAGAACATAAACCAAAAGGAAGTGCCAAAGGTTTGGCAGCAGACATGGGTATCCGTCTTCTGACCGAAGAGGAATATTTCAAATTGCAGGAATTGGGTGCTTTTGACTTAAAAACATCTTCATGGCTGGAAACCCCGTCAGCGGTTCGCGCCCTTGGTGGGGCTATATTCGGAGACCGACGTTATGACCGGACATTTATTTACCATAACGGAGCTGAATCCTACTATGCTTCAAGGGGTTTCAGAGGGTTATTGGAAATTTAATAAATTAGCAAATTTGGGGATTTGTGTTCCGGCGAAAACACACACCTGTTTTCGCGCATTCACTCTTTCCGAGAAATGAATTCATTTCTCGGAAAGAGTGAAACCTGTGAAAGGAGTATTTTTAAAAAAATATAAATTAACACACTGATTATAACTCTTCTGCAATTCCCCTATTTATCCCCTATCAAATAACCATACGGCTTTAGTTCCTCTACATGGTCGAATATCACTTTAAGCACCCCCAATAAAGGGATAAACATGATCATTCCTGCCAATCCCCATACCATTGCCCCAAGCAAAAGAGCCATGATCGTAAATAATGGACTTAGTTGCACCATTCCACCGGTAATTTTTGGAGTCAGAAAATAACTATCAATCTGCTGGATAGCGGTAAAAAACACGGCTACAACTATGGGCGTTGTAAGTGTATCTCGTGTAATCAAAGTATAAATCACCACGATTATAGCCCCACCAACTGACCCAATATAAGGGATGATGTTGATAAGTGCTGCCAGAAGCCCGAAAAACAGCGCATTTTCAACCCCAATAATAAATAAGCCAATGGTATAGACTATGGATAGAATCAAGACGACCAAAAACACGCCTGAAAGATAGGAACTGGCCACGCCAGTGATTTTTTCCACCACAGTTTTAGCTTCTTCCAGATCCTTGCGACCACTGTATCGAACCACCAACATTAGCACAAATCTTTTGATCCGAGAGCGATAGATCAGAAACAGTACGGTATAGGTCGTCATGATCAGCAATTTGGCCAATCCACCTAAGATCGAAACAAATATTCCACCCACATACTTGGCTGAGGACTCTGATAAACCGGAAATTTGTTTCTGCAAATATTCCCGTTGCTTATCAATTGGGTATTGGAAATGCTCCAAAATAAAATTGTATGTTGATTCCAACAACAAATTGAGTCTATTGCCAATTACTGCTATTCCCTTGCTGAGTCCGATCACTTCATTGATCAGAATATACACCACACCAAGGATGACAAGTAAAGTGATCAAGACACAAATTCCCGCAGCGATCCCACGATGAATATTCCACCGTTCCAGAACACGGCATACAGGTACCAACATCATGGCAACCAGCCCGCTGATCGCTACCGGAATAAGAAAATCCTGTGCATAATGCATGACCACAAAAACCAGTACCAACAAAAGTAGAAACTGGTTCAGATCTTTCAAACCAGACGATCGCTTTCCGTCTTTACTTATTTCTATGCCCATCGGAATGTAGAGCTTGCTGTATATTAGAGTTTGCTGTTTATGTCTATAGCATTCAATTCCTCAAATGCCTGAGTCAGACGGGTCACAAAGCTTTCTTCACCCTTACGCAGCCAAACCCTTGGATCATAATATTTTTTATTTGGTGAATCCGGACTGTCCGGATTGCCGATTTGACTCTGCAAATAACCTTCATGTGCTTGGTAATAGTGACGCACACCATCCCAATATGCCCATTGCATATCCGTGTCTATATTCATCTTGATGGCACCATAGGAAATGGCTTCCGCAATCTCTTCCGGAGACGATCCTGAGCCTCCGTGAAACACAAAATTCACAGGCTT
>DATGNG010000323.1:0-4459 GCA_035306865.1 Sphingobacteriaceae bacterium | reverse complement strand
CCTCCTGGTCCTCTGCGCGCTCCACCACCCCGGATGTTAAAATCAAACAGGGATGCGTTCACATTATTCATATTCCCCAAGCCCATAATCTGCATGCCTTCCTTCATAAAACCAAGCATGGCAGTAGCTTGATATCGCTCTTCCGAGCCTCCTCCAACCCGGAAATTACCCAAAGAACCTCTGTTGCGGCTCGGATCGATTTCTATATTCAAGATTCGCTCTGGATCACCTGTACGGTTACCAGTGATATTGGCCATATCTCCATAATCATCTATAATCTGCATTTTCTCAATAATGTCAGCCGGCAGGTTTCTGGTTGCTGCCTTGACATCCCCGCCAAAAAAGTCCTTTCCGTTGATTCGGATACGGGTGATGGCCTCTCCCTGGGCGGTCACATTCCCGTCTTTGTCCACTTCTACCCCATCCAATTGTTTCAAGGCATCTTCTGCCAGCGCACCTTCACGGAGCTTCAAATCCTTGGTATGGTATTCCAGGGTATCCTCTTTCACAACAATATCCACTCTTGCGGTTACCGAAACCTCATCAATATATTGAGAGGATTCTTGCATGGTGAGGGGTTCAACCAACATTTGGGAGCGGCTGGCCTCAAATTGAAAGTCATGGTACAAGGTGTCATAACCCAAGCTGTGGATGGTCATTTTGAAATTAACCCCCTGTAAGTTTCTAAAATTATAAAATCCCAAGTTGTCACTGCTGGTATGAACTGAGTCTGTCTCAGATATCAATTTGATTGAAGCACCAGATACTGCTGCTCCAGCCTGGTTCTTGAGCGTGCCACTAAGTTGACGGTTGGTCTGAGCCTGAGTGGAAAAGCCAATCAGCAGTAATGCAAAAAAGATCGAACCCTTATGAAAAAGGGATTTAAGCAATCGAAAGTTGTAATTATGGTTCATTATGTTCTATGTATAAATTCTTGTTTCTAATTTTGTTTGTTTTCGGCGGATGCTGCAAATTGGATCAGACCCCAAATGCCAGCGTCTTCCCTTGGAGCAGAACTCCTGAAAACTCCTCCTTGTACTGAACCCGGATAGCCACTGCTGACAGGATTTGCGCCTCTTGCAGGTGCCATTTGCCCCTGCGGGCCCCTGCCCATCCCTGCTCCACCGACCTTTATATTATAGGCAATCTGCTTGCCAGTAATAATTTCACTGGGAGCAATGACCGAGAAAGGCAATCGCATTTCTATGCAAAGAGCATCGTCCTGGTCAATAATCGCATCGGCTTGGATCCCATACTGGTTGTCCAATGAGATCAGGCCATCCAGCAAATCTCCAATCCGGATTACCTGGATTCCCCGCACGGAGTGTAAAGCTCCCAAACGCATATCCTCTGGTCTGTTATCATTTTCACCTGACATTATGGATCGAAAGGAAATACGGTCCACCACTGGAAATGCAATAGCCGGGCCTACTCTCCTTTTTCCGTCTGTATTGAGCATAAAGCTAACCCCATGTGTAAGGGCCTGTACCTGACGTTCCTGATCTATGATCCGAATGGCCAGGAATAGATACTGCTCATCATTACGAATCTCGTAACTCAACTTTTGGCTGGGATGGTCATGTTTCAATTTTCCTCCCCAATCGGCAAGATCTCCATCGACATTCAATTCCGCTGCCCAAAGAAGTTGGTCGTTTACCAGCCTCCTTTGACCAAAAGCCACCAAACTCCCTGCTAAAAGGGCTATTGTAAGGGCGATATGGATGAAAATTCTCATTTGTTTAGTTATCTTGTGCATTATTGACGCCATAATTACGAGTAAGTTTAATTGTATAAGAATTATTACAAGTTTCGGTTAAATTTTCTGTAGTTTGCGATTAAACCATGGCATTGCGCTTATCTAAAATATTGAGATGTTGCTTTCATATTTTCAGGAAAACAAAATAGAAGCAGGCTGTGACGAGGCAGGTAGAGGCTGTCTGGCAGGTCCGGTCTTTGCTGCTGCAGTAATTTTTGATAAGAAATTCAGCCATTCCGAAATAAACGATTCCAAAAAGTTAAGCCTGACAAAACGACAGGAGTTGCGAAAAATCATAGAAGAAGAGTCATTGGCTTTTGCGGTCGTTCATGTAGATCCGACCGAAATCGACCGTATAAACATACACCAGGCCTCATATCTGGCCATGCACCGCGCGCTGGACGCCCTCCCGCTGAAACCCGGGTTTATACTGGTGGATGGCAATAAATTTATACCGTACCGCGAGACACCTCATGAATGTGTGGTCAAGGGGGATAGCAAATACCTTTCAATTGCCGCAGCTTCTATTCTTGCCAAAACGTATAGAGACGATTATATGTTACAGATCGCGCATGAATTCCCCCAATACGAATGGTCCAGGAATAAGGGCTACCCAACTGTCAGCCACCGAAATGCAATTTTAAAGTATGGGCTGAGTCCACATCACCGGCTTTCCTTTCGGGTGACGAAGCCGCGCCAACCAGCGTAACCTGCTCCCAATACCAGTAGTATTGACGCAATTAATGATATTGTTTCTCCCGTATGATAAGATTTCGGTTCGAACCTAAACTCAATCTGGTGATTCCCTCCCGGTAATTGCAGGGCCCTTAACACATAATTGGCCCGGATGATGGGCAGCTCCCTACCATCGACGTATGCTTTCCAGCCTTTATCATACCAGATCTCTGAAAACACAGCCAATGCATCGTTGGGGATGGAGTATTCATATACCAAGTGATCGGGTCTGTATGAGGTCAATTCGATGGACGCATTCCGCACCGCTCCCAACCTAACACTATCGAGATTGTTTTTGAAGCTCTCATGGATAATGACTTCCCTGGTCGGATCAAAACTATTGAGCGCATTGATTTCTTCTTCATTGTCATTTACCACCGTTACCCTCTCTACAAACCAGGCATTGCCTGCGGCTGTTTCCCTGCGCTGGATGCGTTGGTTTTCGCCCTGGCCTTCACTTAAGATCACATATCGTGTATTGAGCATGTCCAGTACATCTTCGTTGATTGCCATTGTTAGGTGCTTGTCGATCAACTCCTGATACCGCATCAATTTTGCGGCATGATATCCACCGATAGATTTATGGTAATAAGAGGTCCGTGCATCCTGAAAAGGACTTGTGGTCAAATCCAGCACCCTGTAATTTGGATCCTTATCCATCAAAATCAACTCGTCCACTTGTCGCAGCACATTGAATTCGCGGGACAGCTGCAAGGGATCTACAAAGCGCTCGTCATTCAAATAGCGTTTATTGACCACCCAAAGGTCTGCCAGAACAAGTAATCCCAACAGTATTATCCCGCTTTGGCCCTTCAATTTATTCTTGGCCATCAACCAGACCAGGCCGAAAGTGAGGGCAAGGAAGAGAAGGGAACGGAAAGCGTCTGCCCGTGCCAATGCCGCCCTATCCTTTACCAGGGCATTTGCAATATCCTGGGCAAATTGACGGTCACCGATTTGCTGGGAAAGCGCATCGACCAAGTGGCTATGACTGGAATTTTTAAAGGAAAGGAATAGTTCCGGGACCAAAGCGATCAGCAGGCTCAGTCCACCCAGCCCGGCAAATACCCAAAGCAGCTTTTTGTCAAAATTTTTGATTTTATCTGCTCCGTTAAGCAATTCATTTACGGCCAGAACGGCCAATATTGGCACCAGCAGGGATACGACGATCAATGTGGATTCAACTGCTCTGAACTTATTATATAATGGGAAGTAATCGAAAAACAAGTCCGAAACAAGAGGGAAGTGCCGTCCGAATGCGAGCAGCAAAAACAACAGGGATGCGCCGGCCAGCCACCATTTCAAGCGTCCTTTTACAATGATGAGTCCCAGCACAAATAAAAACATGATTCCTGCACCGAAATACCAGGGGCCGGAAGTAAAGGGTTTTTCTCCCCAATAAGTAGGCAAGCCCTGCGCACCCGCGATAGCCTGTTCTTTGGTTGCCCCATTATTTTGTAGCAGTTTGACAAGGTTTCCATCCTCCTTCACCTTGGTACTCATGCCGCCACCATAGGCATTTGGAATCAGGAAGGTCATGGTTTCGCCCAAACCCTGGCTCCATTGATAAGCATATTCTTTCCCTACTCCCCCATCCTGATTGCCGGAGGAAGTTTGCTCTGTCAGATTTGATTTTCCCCGGATGGTTTCCTGCGTATATTCGTAGGTGGGCCAAAGCAGGGAAGCGTTTACCGCTATCGCAAGCAATAAGGTGATGACCTGTACACCAACAGCCTTCCCAAAATCAGGCAGGGTCTTGTTGCGGAAGGCATGGTAGAGCTCCATCATCACCAGCAGCAGCAGCCCTATAAACATATAATATGGAACCTGAACGTGGTTTACCCTGATCTCCAGCGCAATCGCAAAGGCAAGAATAACACCACCGAGTAGATATTTCCCTCTAAAGGTCAACAGTACGCCTGCAAGTATAGGCGCCAGAAATGCAATCGCATAAGCCTTACTGGAATG
>DATGNG010000322.1:0-7345 GCA_035306865.1 Sphingobacteriaceae bacterium | reverse complement strand
AAGACGTACTTGCTTCATAAACTTCCATACACACAAGGATTGATGATGCGAAAGTAATGAATTTTGGGCAAAATTTTAATAAAATACAATTTTAGCTTGCTTTCCTCCCCAATCAGCCCGGATCCATGCGGTGTAATAAATTAATTTTTTGTCCAATGCTGATGTAGATCCGGAAAGATAATCGATTGCAACGACTATTGGAGGGGTTAGTGTATCCGGACTTGAGAAATGACGACCGTCCTCCTTACATTTTCAAGAAAATATTTGTAATATGATATATTACATGTTACATTTGTATAATGATTGAAACATTTCGTCATAAGGGGTTGCGGCTCTTTTGGGAAAAAGGTGACAGGTCAAAATTGCCTGCTGCACAAATTGCCAAAATCAGGCTTGTCTTGACATTGCTTCATGCAGCAAAAGTTGCGGAAGACGCCAATTTCCCAGGTTCGGATTTTCATGGATTAAAGGGGGATTTGGCTGGGTTTTATGCGGTGAAAGTGACGGGAAATTACCGTATCATTTTCCGTTTTGCCGATGAAAATGTTTATGATATTGATTATGTAGATTATCATTAAAATGGAGGAAGATAAAACAATGGATACACAAGGAATGGTCCCGGCACATCCGGGGGAAGTATTAAAGGGTCTTTATCTTGATCCGATGGAAAAGACGATTACACAAGCAGCAGAAGATTTGGGCGTTTCAAGGCGTACTTTATCGATGATCATAAATGGGCATTTGGGTATCAGTGCTGAGATGGCCTTGCGCTTGAGTAAGGCACTTGGGACAACTGCTGAGCTTTGGTTGAACATGCAGCAGCATTTTGATTTATGGAAAGTACGTCAAAAAATCAAGGATATCCGTGTGCAGGTGATGCGCAAACCGGATGAATGTATTGCTGTGCTGTGATGACACGAAGAATATGTGAATCAGCTTGATCCAATTTATAGGGAATACAGTAAAAATTACTATTTTCGCTGTCAATTAGTGAATTTAGAAGGATATGGATTATCAGCATCAGGCAATAGAAAGAAAGTGGCAGAAGTTTTGGGCAGACCATAAAACCTACCGGGTCTCCAACCAATCGGACAAACCCAAGTATTATGTGTTGGATATGTTCCCTTATCCTTCCGGGGCCGGTCTGCACGTGGGCCATCCCCTGGGCTACATCGCATCGGATATCTATGCCCGCTTCAAACGTTTGAAAGGCTTCAATGTGCTGCATCCCATGGGCTATGATTCCTTCGGGCTGCCTGCCGAGCAATATGCCATTCAGACCGGGCAGCACCCGGCGATCACGACCGAAGCGAATATCTCCCGGTACCGGGAACAGTTGGACAATATTGGATTTTCCTTTGACTGGGACAGGGAGGTGCGGACCAGCGACCCGTCGTATTACAAATGGACGCAATGGATTTTCCGCCTGCTTTTTGACGCTTGGTACGACCAGGATCAGGACAGGGCAGTGCCCATCTCCGGGCTGGTGGCACATTTTGAAAAGGAGGGAAGCGCAGGGCTGAATGCGGTTTGCGATGAGGATACGCTGGATTTTACGGCTGCGGAATGGCAGGCTTTTGATGAAGGGCAACAACAGCGGGAACTATTGAAATACCGACTGGCTTACCTGCGGGAAAGTACCGTCAATTGGTGTGCGGCCCTGGGTACGGTATTGGCCAATGATGAGGTGGTCAATGGTGTCTCCGAACGGGGAGGCTACCCGGTCGAGCAGAAGAAAATGCTGCAGTGGAGTATGCGGATCACGGCCTATGCCGATCGCCTGCTCCGCGGGCTGGAAACCATTGACTGGCCGGAGCCTTTGGTGGAAATGCAGCGCAATTGGATAGGCAAAAGCATCGGTGCCAGTGTACGTTTCACCCTGGCCAACAATTCCGGCAAACAAATTGAGGTGTTTACCACAAGAGTAGATACCATTTACGGAGTGAGCTTTCTGGCACTGGCGCCTGAACACGAATGGGTGCCGGAACTGACCCAACCGCAACACCACCAACAAGTTGAAGATTACATTGCCCGCACCCAGAAAAAAAGTGAATTGGAACGGATGGCCGATACTAAAACCGTATCCGGGGCCTTTACCGGTAGCTTTGCCCTTCATCCCCTGACCGGAGAACAAATTCCCATTTGGGTGGCTGATTATGTGTTGGCGGGCTACGGTACAGGAGCTGTAATGGGCGTACCTTCCGGAGATCAGCGGGATTATTTGTTTGCCAGCCATTTTGAGCTGCCGATAATCCCAATTTCTGATGCCCAGCAGCTGGATGGTGAGGCCGATCCCACCAAAGAGGGCCGTTATATAAACTCAGAACTGATCAATGGGCTCAGCTACGAAGAAGCCGTCCCCAAACTGATCCAAAAACTGGAAGACCTCAAACTGGGTAAAGCCCGGGTCAATTACCGCTTGCGGGATGCTGTTTTTGGACGTCAACGCTATTGGGGCGAACCCGTTCCGGTATATTTCAAAAATGGCATCCCATATCTCCTTCCGGAAGACGAATTGCCCCTGTTATTGCCCGAAGTGGACAAATACCTGCCTACAGAAACCGGAGAACCTCCGCTTGGTCGTGCCGGAGATTGGAAATACCAGGATAAATATACATACGAATTGAGCACCATGCCCGGTTGGGCCGGGTCGAGCTGGTATTGGTACCGCTATATGGACGCCCACAACGACAAAGCCTTCGCTTCAAAGGATGCGCTCAACTACTGGCGGGATGTGGATCTTTACATAGGTGGGGCCGAGCATGCAACCGGTCACTTGCTGTACAGCAGGTTTTGGAATAAGTTTCTCAAAGACATGGGTTTTGTGCCCGAAGAAGAGCCGTTCAAGAAACTGATCAATCAGGGTATGATACAGGGACGCAGCAATTTTGTGTACAGGCTGCTGGACGAAGAAGGCCGGGGTACGGATACTTTTGTGTCTTATGGTTTGAAGGATCAGCACAACACTATTCCGCTCCACGTCGATGTCAATATTGTGCACAACGATCTGCTCGATCTGGAAAAATTCAGGCAATTCCGTCCGGATTTCGCCCAGGCAGAATTTATTTTGGAGGACGGCAAATACCGTTGCGGGCATGAAGTGGAAAAAATGTCCAAATCCAAGTTCAATGTGGTCAATCCCGATGATATCATTGAGCAATACGGTGCGGACACCCTGCGGATGTACGAAATGTTCCTGGGCCCGCTGGAGCAAAGCAAACCCTGGAACACCAATGGTATAGAAGGAGTTTATAAATTTTTGCGCAAGCTTTGGCGACTTTTTCACAATGCAGCGATGGAACTGGATATTTCGGAGGAGGAACCCGCTAAAGCGGAATACAAAGCGCTCCACAAGATTATTAAGAAAGTCGAGGACGATATAGAGCGTTTTTCATTCAACACCTCCGTCTCATCCTTCATGATCTGTGTCAATGAATTAACCGATCTGAAATGCAATAAACGAGCGATTCTGGAGCCATTAATCATTACCCTGCACCCCTATGCACCCCATATCACCGAAGAGTTGTGGGCGTTGCTCGGGCATCAGGCCGGCACACTTTCCTATGCACCCTATCCGGAATTCAAGGCCGAATACTTGGTGGAAAGCGAATTTTCCTATCCGATCTCAGTCAATGGGAAAGTGAAAATCAATAAATTGTTATCTTTGGATCTTACGGCGGATGAGGTGGAGAAGCAGCTATTGGCAGATCCGGACATCCAGAAGTATCTGGAAGGTAAACCTGTCAAAAAAGTGGTCTATGTAAAGGGTCGGATCATCAATCTCGTTATCTGATGGCATACATTCACCAATTGGCATACATTCAAGGTTTGGCGTACATCCAAAATAAAGTGAAAACACAAATAATTTGCAATTATATCTTTCAAAAATAAATTAATCCAATGAAAAGACGTTATCCCATTTTTGCAATTCTTGCATTTTTAATCTGCTTCCAGTCCCCAGGTTATCAAGCCATTGCGCAAACCAAAAGGCTGGATCTCCAGCAGTCGCTGGGTCAGAAAGAATCCCTGACCAAGTCTATCACCATGATCCGGGGCTGGGCGGATGCTGAACATTATATTGAATTTGACCAGCAGGCCCGGGAATCCTATAAAGTCCATATCAAAACCGGTGAGCGTTCCGAATACACTCCGCCACCAAGCAGCGACATCACTGTTTACGTGGAGGACAATGATATTTATGTGCGCAGGGGTCAGCAAGCGCCCCAACGTCTGACCGAATCTCCGGATGTGGAGGAGATGAACCCGACGCTTTCTCCTGACAATCAATACGTCGCATTCACGCGGGAAAATGATTTTTATTCTATTCGCATTGCGGATCTTAAGGAGGTTCGCTATACGAATGATGGTACGGATGTGATCTACAATGGCTGGGCTTCCTGGGTATATTTTGAGGAAATTCTGGGCAGATCGACCCGATATAAGGCATTTTGGTGGTCGCCGGATAGCAAAACATTGTCTTTCATGCGTTTTGACGACACTGAGGTGCCAATGTTCCCGATCTATGGTTCCCGGGGACAGCATGGTTACCTGGAGCAGACCCGGTACCCGAAAGCTGGCGATCCCAATCCACAGGTGCGGTTAGGATTTGTACAGGTGGACGGCAGTCCGGTGGTCTGGGCCGATTTCAATGAGGCCGATGACCAGTATTTTGGTCAGCCCTACTGGAGTTTTGACAGCAGCAACCTTATGGTGCAATGGATGAACCGCGATCAGACTAACCTCAAATT
Source organism: Sphingobacteriaceae bacterium (assembly GCA_035306865.1). Lineage (GTDB taxonomy): Bacteria > Bacteroidota > Bacteroidia > Sphingobacteriales > Sphingobacteriaceae > DASRQK01. The sequence goes on along the minus strand of DATGNG010000322.1, from coordinate 2,597 downwards.
TTATCAGGTGGATCCGGCTACCGGGTCAAAGAAGGAGATTTACGATGAAAAGCAGCCGACCTGGATCAACCTGGACCACAGCGAACGGATCACGTATCTGGCCGACAATAAACATTACATTCTGAAAAGTGACAAAACCGGCTGGGCACATTATTATCTATATACCCTGGACGGCAAATTGGTCAACCCTATTACTCAGGGTGAATGGCAGGTGAGCTCCCTATCCTTGGTGGACGAGAAAAACAAAGTGGTGTATTTTACGGCTCGAAAAGAGCAGTCCACTACGGTCGATCTGTACCGCGTGGATTATTCGGGGCAGAACCTACAACGCCTTACCTTTGGCGACTATACGCATCAAGTTTCGGTATCCCCTGATGGAAAGCATTTTATCACGACTTATTCCAATGTTTCCACGCCTACCAAAGTGGCCTTGTTGGACAACAAAGGAAAATTGGTCCGTGAATTGGCCGATAGCCGGGCAGCAGATTTCGACGATTATATTTATGCAAAAACCGAGCTGATCTACATTCCGACACCAGATGGTTATCAATTGCCGGCAACCATTACCTGGCCGACAGATTTTGACGAAAGCAAGCCCCATCCGGTCATTTTCAGTATTTACGGAGGGCCGAATTCGGGTACTGTACGCAATACCTGGAAAGGGACTTCCAATCAGCATTGGGCCAATGAGGGTATTATCCAGATCGCTGTAGATCACCGGGCTTCCGGACATTTCGGCAAGGAAGGTGTTGCACTGATGCACCGCCAACTGGGCTATTGGGAAATGGAGGATTACATTACGGCAGCTAAATGGCTCAAAAGCAAAACCTGGGTGGCCGATGACAAATTGCTGATCACCGGCCACAGCTATGGTGGATACATTGCCTGTCTGGCACTGACCAAGGGAGCGGATTATTTCGATTATGGTATTGCCGGCGCACCGGTGACCAGTTGGGAATTGTATGACACCCATTATACCGAACGCTTTATGGATACCCCACAGGACAACCCCGAAGGTTACAAGGCCGGGTCGGTGCTGACCTATGTGGATCAGTATAAGGGAGTGCTGCGGATCATGCATGGTGATATGGATGACAATGTGCATATGCAAAACACTATGCAGCTTGTGGATGCTTTGACCAACCGGGGTCAGCATTTTGAGTTGATGATCTATCCGGGTAGCCGTCACGGGTTTGCACGGGAAAAAACAGATTATGACCGTAAGGAACGCAACCGATTTTACTACCAGTACTTGTTGGAGAAACCGGTTCCAGCCGAATTAAGATAGCAGATGAATATTAAGAAAATTGAAGTTTTTAGGTTCAGCATTCCCATGGAGCCATTCGCCATTGCGACCGGGACTATGGATTATGCTCAAAACACCCTGATCCGTATTCATACGGATAATGGCTTGGTGGGTTATGGTGAATGTTCGGCATTCCCTATGATTGTGGGTGAGACCCAAGACACCTGCCTGGTGCTGGCCCGGGATTTTGCCCGCATTTGGAAGGGAAAGAATGCGGCGGATATTCCGGCACGGCTGGCCGAGCTGGACTTGTATATTGCCAAGAATGCAACCATCAAATCTGCCTTTGACATGGCTTTGCATGATCTGGCCGCCAAACACGCCGGATTGCCACTTTACCGCTATTTGGGCGGAGAAAGGCGGGAGATCGAAACGGATATCACTATTGGGATCGGGTCGCCTTTAGAAATGGCGAGCAAAGCGATGGAGTTTGTGAAGGCAGGAGCCAGAGTACTCAAGATCAAGTTGGGCAAAGACCCGGTACAGGATGTCGAGCGGATCCGGGTGATCCGGGAGCAAGCAGGGGAGCAGATTGTCATCCGCATTGATGCCAACCAGGGTTGGGATTTTGATGGGGCGGTGCAGGCATTGCGTGGCCTGGAACCCTTTGGGATTGAGTTTTGCGAGCAACCCATGCGGGCTTACAACGATCATCTATTACCGGCACTTCGCCAGCAGACCCAGATTCCTATCATGGCAGATGAAAGCTGTTATGACCACCGGGATGCAAGCCGTTTGATTCTGGCGGATGCCTGCGACTACCTCAACATCAAATTTTCAAAATCCGGCGGCATCGCCGAGGCGTTGCGCATCCACGAAGTGGCGCAGCGAGAAGGGATGCCCTGCATGATCGGGGGAATGCTTGAAACCCGCCTGGCCCTGGCAGCCAATGTACATTTTGCCTATGCGGCTCCGCAGGTGCAGTTTTTTGACATGGACACCTGTATGGTGGGCCATCTGGCCGATCCGATTATTGGAGGTATTGAATACAATGGGTTTCAGATCACATTACCCGACACTCCCGGCATTGGAGCCGAAGTTGATCCTTCATTTCTGGCAGATTGTGAATCGTGGGTGATCTAATTAAAAAACATTCAATTATCAAAATTTAAGCAGAAATAATGAGCAAACAAAAAGGTCCTATTTCGCAGTTCATCGAGAAAAACTACCTGCATTTCAACGCAGCAGCTTTGGTCGATGCAGCAAAAGGTTACGAAGTACACCTGGACGAAGGTGGCAAAATGATGATCACCCTGGCAGGTGCGATGAGTACGGCCGAATTGGGTATTTC
>DATGNG010000321.1:0-5776 GCA_035306865.1 Sphingobacteriaceae bacterium | reverse complement strand
ACAGCCGGCGGTGATGGAGATGTGGTGGGAGCCTTACAGACCTTGCTCGGGGTGCAACAGATTGGCAATAATGGAGCTTTATTTGTACGGGGCGGCAGCAGCGAAGAGGCCAAAACCCTCATTGATGGATTGGAAATCACCCATCCTTATTATAGTGGGATCCCGGATCTTGCACAGAAAAGCCGATTTTCGCCCCATCTTTTTGAAGGCATCACTTTCAATACAGGTGGGTATTCGGCACTATACGGCGATGCACTATCTTCGGTACTCGCCCTGACCTCCAGAGATCACCCTTCCAATACCTCTACCGTCCTGGCTATGATGCTTTACGGATTGAAAGTAGGCCATGATTATGTCAACCCCCAAAGACGGACTTCCTTTGGACTGGATTTGGGTTATTCAGATTTCGGCCCTTATTTCAAATGGATTGGCCACCGCACGAATTGGCTGGATGCACCGATAAATAAAACTGCAAATGCCAATTTCCGTCAAAATATTGGGGATCACGGAATGCTGAAATGGTATGGTTACGGAAATTTATCGGATCAGAAAGCCCTGGTTCCGGATTATGCCTGGGAAGCAGGCGGGACGGTTTTAACCGAATCTCCCCTCCGGGTAAAAAACAATAATCTTGTGTCCCTATTGACCTATACCCATCGTCTCAATGAGCATTGGAGAATGTATGCGGGTTATGGCTACAACACCAATAGTGACCTTACCGCGAACCCATCCTTGCAAACGGATACACGGGAACAACAACATCAGTTGCGGCTCAATTTATATGGGAAGACGACTGAGCGGACAGCGATCAATATGGGTTCGGAGGTGTATTTCAATAGCTGGGATCAACAAAGCGAAACAAATTATGGGATTGAGCTTTTCCGCAGGAGCCTGCTCAAAAACAACCGCTGGGATACTTGGGTGGACTTCAGCTACCGCCCGATTCGAAACCTCATTGCCCAAGTGGGTCTTCGCACCGCGTGGAATGAAGCTTTAGTGGAAGATTTTCTTTTGATGCCCCGCTTGAACCTGACTTACCAGGCAGCACAAAACTCGTTTAGTGCCAGTGCAGGGAAATATGCGCAGCAACCCTCCTCACGCTATTTATATCAAGCCGGGAACCCGCAGTCAAATGTTGGGAACCCCTGGGCTGATTTTGGAAAACTGGAGCATGCCGAAGTCACTCATTATCTGCTCAATTTTCAGCGAAAGAATTTTGGCAGGACCTTGAGGGTTGAGGCTTATTATAAGGATTACAAAGATTTGGTGCGGACCACTCCTCAATTGGTTTCCGGAGGGTCTGGGTTTGCCCGGGGATTGGACTTTTTCTGGAGGGATCAGGTGGCCGCCGAAGGGCTGGACTATTGGATTTCCTATTCCTGGTTGGACACCGAACGACAATACCTGGATTATCCGGTGCAAACCCGGCCGACTTTTGCAGCACCGCATACATTGCATCTGGTGGCCAAGCAGTTTGTAGAACCGCTTGGGATATTTGTAGGTGGCTCGTACAGTATGGCCACTGGCCGGCCGTACTACAATCCTTCGGCACCAGCATTCCTTTCGGATCGCATGCCCACATTTCATCAAATAAACCTTAATTTTGCTTTTTTAAGGAAATGGGGCAATACCTTCAATACCTTTGTGTTTGCCGTCAACAATCTTACCGGCAGACAACAAATTTTTGATTATCGGTTTTCACCGGACGGAAATATAAGGACAAAAGTGGAGTTGCCTTACAAGAGAGGATTTTTGGTGGGATGGTTTATCAGTATCGGCAAGGACAGGTCGGACGAAATTCTGAACCAGTTGCCTTGATTCAATTGGCCTAAAGCATTTGTCCCTGGCCGATTGCATCGGCCCTATTATATTAAGATATGAAAAAAAATCAAATTTTCCAAATAGTTTTGTTGATTGCCTGTATCGGCTTCGTCGGCACGCCGAAAGCGTCCGCACAACAGGTCGTGAGTGGAATGCTAATTCCCAAAGTGGAACAATTGAATAAAGGGGGGCTAAACACACAAAGCCTAAAGCAATTGGCCAATGAATTGGAACGCATTGCATTGGCACACCCTCAGGATTGGCACGCCCAGTACTATGCTTCCCTGGCCTATATAGAATTGGCTAACCTATCTGCCAAAAGAGAAATCGACAACCTCTGTGACCGGGCAGATGAATATTTGAAAAAGGCTCAGCTGATCCGTCCAAATGAATCTGAAAATTATGTTTTGAAAGCCTATTTGCTCAGCGCCCGGATCAATGTCAACGCCATGTTTAGAGGGGCAAGTATGGGAAGGGAAAGTAAGGAGCAACTGGATCTGGCATTGCGCCATAATCCCAATAATCCCCGTGCGCACTATGTGAGGGCTATGGGCATATATTATACCCCGGCTGCATTTGGTGGGGGAAAGAAAAAGGCCAAAGCCCATCTGGACGCAAGTCTCAAAGCTTATAGGGAAAATCCCCCTACGAATACTTTAGACCCTGCCTGGGGAAGGAATGAAGTTGAAAAGCTGCTTGCCACCTATTAACCTATTAGCATACCGAGCTCTTTAGTACGTATTTCTACGTATTAAAAATACCCAAAACCTTGTATTTCTCCATGGCTCCATGGCCAATAACTTTGTTGCTATCAACAAAAGATAAAAGCCATGAACACCAAAAAAAACCAAAAAATCAAGTTTGCAAGTTATGCAATATTGATATTGACACTTATCGCATTTACCCAAGCGTGTAAGAAAAAAGAAAACTCAGGTCCGGATAGTCAGGCTGGAGCCGTCCCAATGCCCAGTTATCCTTCGCCTACAGATGCAGATGCGGTTTTGGTCGCCGTGAAATCTTCAGTGCCTTCGCCGGTACAGATGCCCGGAATGTCCATGGATATTACCATAGATATAGGTATGGGGATCGCCGTTTTCAAAGGAAATGCCAAGGCGGACAAAGTGGTCCTGAACGATACAGAGCTGACCTTTACAAACGGGGTATATACCTGGTTGCCTGACTTCAAAAATGTTTTGGACCCTTCCGCATTGACGGGCATCAATCTCAATGGCAATATTACCTGGAATGTGACCAACCCCAATATTCAAAAAACCTTGAATAATCTGCCAGGAAAACCTCAGGTGACCAGTGGAAAAACAATTACAAAATCAGAGGGATATGTCATCACCAACAGTTCCGCAAGTGGTGCACAAAATGTCCTGTATGCCATACACGCCAACAACAAAACGGTAATGAAAACATTGAGCGGAAATAGCACCTCCTGTTCTTTTACCGCAGCAGAACTGGCAGAACTTGGCACAACTAAAAATGCTATCATCCAGGCCAACGCATACACTATCACTGACGAAGTTATAGGAGGAAAAAAGGTCTATTTCGTCCGGCAATCTTCCTACTCGGTAACCTCGGTAGAGATCAAATAAATCAAACAAGGAAAAAATAAGGCATTCTTACCTATGAATTTCATAACAATCAATTAATTAATTCACACTTACTAAAAACTTAAATTTTATGAAAAGTTTATTTAAAAAAACAATCGCAGTGGGAGCAATGGTCCTGTTTGGCCTGTCGCTATCTTATGGTCAGTCCTATGAAAAAGGGGACAACTTACTGAACATCGGTGTCGGTGTTGGCGGAGGATTCGGATTGCCTATCGGAATCAGCTTTGAGCATGGGTTCTCTGACAAAATCAGTGGTGGTGCCTATGTGGGTTATGCCAGCACATCAGAAAACTTTGGTGTTGCCGCCTGGAAATGGACTTACGGTCTTGCTGCGGCAAGGGCATCGTACCATTTTGACTTTAACGTAGAAGGTCTGGATCCTTACCTTGGTGTCATTTTGGGATACAACTATGCCAAAGGAGAGTGGACTTCCGGTGGAGCCGGCGCATTTTCACCTTCCGCAGGTGGAATTGTTTATGGTGGACATGCCGGAGCCCGATATTTCTTTACTCCTAAGTTCGGGATCTTTGCTGAAGTAGGTTACGGTTTGGGAAATCTGAATGGAGGCTTGACCTTCAAATTTTGATCTTGTAAGTGGGGGTTTTTTCTTGAGAGGGGTATCGGGCACTCCGGTACCCCTATTTTTAAGTCAGATTAACACTTAAAAATCAGACATAACCCTTTGAGTAAGCAAATTTGATCAGTCCGACGGTATTGTTTGCATTCACCTTACGCATGATGTTTTTTCGATGAACCTCCACTGTACGCTCACTGATAAATAGATTTTTTGCAATCTCTTTATTGGTTAGTTCTTTGACAATCAAACGAAGCACTTCTACCTCTCTGTCCGTCAAGGCGTTTTCAGTATAGTCATTATCCCGCGCCTTTTGAAACAGTTGTTGGCCAACTTCAGCACTCCAGTAAGGCTTGCCCGACATCACCGTCTGCATAGCCTGAATCAATTCATCAGACACAGATTTTTTCAAAACATAGCCGTCCGCACCTGCTGAAATCGCCTCTTTGATAATGACCGGTTCATCATGCATACTCAGCATAATAATTTTTGGTGGGTTTTCCAGGATTTTAATCTGACGCATAAACTCTACACCAGTCATCTCGGGCATAGAATGATCCAATAAAATTAAGTCAACTTTTTGGCCTGTTTTTAAAAAAGAAAGTGCGAAATTAGCATTGTTAAATGTACCGATTACCTGAAAATCAACATCATTCTCAAGCATTACTTTCAACCCATCGGTCAAAATAGGGTGGTCATCAATCAATATTACCTGACACTTCATTTAGGGTATTTTGTGTCAAATATAAAAAAACAAACGGTCCTATGAAATCTATTCTAAAATTCGTTCCGATTTTTCTGCTGAGCTGGTCATCTGGATTTTCGCAGCAAAATCCTGAAAAAATGATTGACAGCCTGATCTCGATTGGCACAACACATGTGGGAAGACCTGATTCCCTGGATGTTTATGCCAATAGAATATATGAACTCTCCGATGAATATAAGTATAAAAACGGAAAAGCCTTTGGTGCCAAAATGCTGGGAGTTTCTGCATACTATCAGGCAGCTTATGACCAGTCCATAGCAAGATACCGGGAATCTTTGGATTTGTATGAGGAACTAAACGACACGTTAGAGATTGCCAAAGCCTATTATAATCTGGCAATGACCTATAATAATAAGGCTGACTGGGAAAACACCACGAAAAATGCGCTGGAAGCCCTCCGGATTTTTGATACGCTCAATGATTATAACGGAAGAGGAAGGGTTTATAACCTGATGGGGATTTCGGCCAGCCGAAACGAAGAACACAGCAAAGCCGCGGCTCATTTCAAAAGTTATCTGCACAGCGCCATCCTCTCCAGGGATACACTGGAGATAGCCACCGCTTACAACAATCTGGGCAGCACCTATACTGCGCTGGATGAACCGGACACCGCCTTAAACTATCTGTACGGGGCGATAGAAATGTATGAAGCTGCGGGTTCGCGGCGAAACCTGGCCGGAACTTACGACAATATTGCCATGTTACTGGAGAAGCAGGGTGAACTGGACGAGGCAATCATCAATTATGAAAAAGCGATCGAACTTGCGGTCACAGAAAACAACAAGTACAGGGAAGCAGGGGCTGCTTATAATCTGGGCCGGCTATACCGGAAAAAGAATAACAACCGCAAGGCATTGGAACTGGTGGAACGTTCGCTGAAACTTGCCCGCGGGATCGGTGACAATTACCAGCTTGCACACAGCCTGGAACAGATGGCCTATATCAATTCGGATCTGGGGCAAAGCGGGAAGGCTTACGATTATTTGCTGGAGGCCA
>DATGNG010000320.1:0-3941 GCA_035306865.1 Sphingobacteriaceae bacterium | reverse complement strand
AGTATTTTTCACGGATTTTTAAATCCAAAACCGGAATGACTCCCGTGGAATTTAGAAACAACAACTGATTTTTGGCAATGTCATTCAATTCAAAAGGTAATAAATTGAAGAAATTAAAATATGTCATGTGGATAACAATCTCGTTTATATTGTTGATTTCCTGTGCCTTACTGGTAATTCTGAATCAGCCAAAATTCGGGAGAAACCCCCATGGAAAAAGGCTGGAGCAGGTAATGAACTCACCAAACTTCAAGGAAGGCACGTTTGTAAACTTTTCAGAGTCTCCTGTGTATTCCGGAGATGGGAATATCGTTGGGGAGGCATTGAGGTATTATTTAAAAAACGTTGATTTTCGATACCCTACCGATTCAATTCCTTTCATAAAAACAGACCTGAAAAAATTAGATCCCAGTGCCGACGTTTTTGTATGGCTGGGACACTCATCTTACTTTATCCAATTAGAAGGGAAGAAAATCCTGGTTGATCCAGTACTCAGCGGTTATGCCGCGCCTTTTGAGTCGATGAACAAGGCATTCAAAGGAAGCGATTGGTATAAATCAGAGTATATGCCTGATATCGATTATCTGTTTATAAGCCACGACCACTATGACCATCTGGATTATCAAACTGCATTGGAACTCCGAGATAAAGTCAAGCAGGTAATTTGTCCTCTGGGGTTGGGATCCCATTTTGAGCACTGGGGCTATGAGAGTAAAAAGATCGTTGAATTGGATTGGTACCAAAAGGCAGAGAACAACAATGCATGGGAAATTTATGCTACCCCTGCCCGGCATTATTCCGGCCGGGGATTAAAAAGAAATCAGACCCTTTGGGCTTCATTCGTGGTGAAAACTCCGACTAAGACAATTTATCTAGGTGGAGACAGTGGATATGACACCCACTTTGCTGAAATCGGGAAGAAATACGGCCCCTTTGATTTGGCAATCCTTGAATTGGGACAGTATCATGAGAATTGGAAATTCATCCATATGCTGCCAGAACATTTCTTTCAGGCGGCAAATGACCTGAAGGCACAAAAGGTAATGGGCGTTCATAATTCCAAATTTTCTTTGGGCCGACATCCGTGGTTTGATCCTATGGAGACGATAACTGAGCTAAGCAAAAGCAGTGATATTCCATTGCTGACTCCGATGATCGGCGAGTCCTTAAGCCTTGATGATCCTGATCAAACTTTTACTTTATGGTGGAAAGTGACAAGGTAGATTTAGGAGGTGCAGGTCTCTGTTTAATCGAACATTTCCTCCGTTTTATAGAAACAGACAAATCAAATGAAATTCTAGCGTGACCTACCCGTTACACAGATGGATGGTTATACTACATGCGAGGTTCCATGTGACCATTGAAAACACAATTAAAAATAGATGAAAGCAATTATAACAGGCAGTACAGGAATGGTGGGAGAGTTAGTCTTGGCTAACTGCCTCAATTCAGACAAAATATCGGAAATTCGAAGCTTGGTGAGGAAACCTACAGGAAAGAAGCATGCGAAACTTACTGAGATTGTCATAGAGGATTTTGAAGATTATTCCATGCACCACGATTTGTTCAGGGACATTGATGTCGCATTTTTTTGCATAGGAGTTTACACCGGACAAGTTCCAGACGATAAGTTCAAAAAAATCACAGTAAACTACGCCGTGGAGTTTGGTAAAGCCTTGGAAAATGACAGTCCCCAAGCGACTATTTGTCTACTTAGCGGAGCTGGGGCCGACATGACGGGGAAAAGCAAGACACCTTTTGCTATGTACAAAGGCATGGCCGAAAACAAATTAGCCGGAATGGACCTGAGATTTTACAGTTTTAGGCCAGCATACATTTATCCGGTCACCCCTAGAAAAGAGCCGAATTTTGGATACAAGCTTATCCGTGTTTTATATCCTCTTATGAAGGTATTTGGTGAGAAGTACAGTATCAAATCCACCGAATTGGCGGATGCTATTTTCCATGTGGGGTTAGGTGGCGCTGATAAAAGTATTTTGGAGAACAAGGATATTCTAAAATATAGGTGATTTATAAAGGGAGAATAGTAGAATGACAGCTCTACTTTTCTTATTCATATAAAAGGGGAAAGATCTCAGCCTTTCCCCTTTGAAATTGTATAGTAAATTTCGTTTCCTCTAAAAATCAAGGATTTTTCATATCAATCACAAATCGATATTTTACATCGCCTTTTTCAAGTCTTTCAAGCGCTTCATTAATTTGGTCAGGCTTGATCAGCTCAATATCCGCAGTGATTCCTTTGGCAGCACAAAAGTCAATGACCTCCTGGGTTTCTGCAATTCCACCGATATTCGATCCAGAGAAGCTTTTTCGACCATTGACCACATTGAAAGCTCCGATTTCCAGCGGTTCATTGGGCAGACCCACCAAGACTAAGCTCCCATCGACCTTCAGTGCATTTAGATAGACATTTACATCATGCTTGGCAGAAACGGTATCAAGGATCATGTCAAATCCTTTTTGTGACTTCATGGCTTGCTTATCAGTAGAAAGTACCGCTGAGTCAGCTCCCAAATTTTTGGCATCTTCTACTTTACTTGGAGAGGTCGTAAACACAACCACCTCAGCCCCCATGGCTTTGGCGATTTTGATGGCCATGTGTCCCAAACCACCGATTCCGATGATTCCTACTTTTTTACCCGGTGCGGCATTCCAATGTTTTAGGGGAGAATAAACGGTGATTCCTGCACACAGAATAGGAGCAGAAGCCGCCAAATCCATATTTCCGGGCACTTTCAAAACATACTTGGCATCGGCTACTATTTTTTCCGAAAATCCTCCATAAGTCTGACCTCCCAGATGTTTGTCAGGAGAATTGAAAACTACCGTCCAGCCTTTTTCGCAATATTGTTCTTCACCTTCATGACAATGATGACAGTGGCCGCAACTATCTACAATGCAACCGATCGCAGCGAGATCACCAACTTTAAATTTACTTACTTCTTGACCGACTTTGGTGATTTTTCCGATGATCTCGTGACCGGGAACCAAGGGGTAGGTTGAACCTCCCCAATCATTTTTGATGGCATGAAGGTCGGAATGGCAGATGCCGCAATAGAGAATGTCAATCTCTACGTCATTGCCAAGAAGTTCTCTTCTGGGGATGTTCAATTGGTCAATTCCCGATGTCGCTGATTGGGCTCCAAACGCCAGTGTTTCCATATTGCTCAATTTGTCTGTGGTTTAGTTAAATTTTCCTTGAAAAAGCTTCCCAGCTTATCAAATGGGATATAGTCTTTTCCCCCTCCATCATAGAGATCAGTATGGACTGCACCCGGAATGATCATCAATTCTTTAGGTTCTGCCGCCGATGAATAAGCATCTTTACTAAAGTAGAGCGAATGTGCATCTGAGCCTGCGATCAACAATAAAGGCCTTGGAGAAATCTCCTTGATATAAGTAAGGATTGGCATATTCATTAAAGAAATCGGTGTGGTAGCTGTCCAAGCACCATTGGAATTGATGGATCGAGGGTGAAAGCCTCTTTCAGTCTTGTAATAATCAAAGTAGTCTTTCACAAACTGGGGTTCCTCGCCGCTGAGCTCATCGGGCAACCCATCAGGGGACAACGCAGGGGTTCCATTCCTGGCATCCTCCCATCGTTGTTCACTCATATCTTCCAGCATTGCTGTCCGTTGGTCAGGAGTAGTAGCGTCGAAATAGCCCTTTGTGTTTACCCTGCACATGTCATACATACTGGTGGTGGCAACAGCTTTCACTCGCTTGTCGACTGCTACAGCATTCAGGGCAAATCCCGCAAAACCACAGATGCCGATGACCCCAAGCTTTTCCCTGTCAATGTTTTCCTGTAACCCTAGGAAATCGATAGCAGCACTAAAATCCTCCGTATTGATATCCGGAGACGCTACATTGCGCGGTTCTCCGCCGCTTTCCCCTGTGTAGGAAGGGTCAAAAGCCAA
>DATGNG010000319.1:0-7009 GCA_035306865.1 Sphingobacteriaceae bacterium | reverse complement strand
CCGTAAATAAAATATTAACGGTCATTTTATGGTATTCATCCGCAAATTTACTCGATTGAATTTCCTTTGCAATTTCCATAATGTCAAATCATCTGTAATTTATCCTGACCAGCCTTCATCCAGGCCAAAAATTTGTTCATTGCCTGCTGCTTTGCACCATCAAACACATAATCAATATTCTTGCGCAGGTACTTTCCGTAATCAAAATCATCCCTATGGGGGAGCTGTGCGATCGGAATTTCACGATTTTCCAAGCCAAAGGCCAAAGCTTTATTGAAAGCAACTTTGAACCCCTCAGTCAAGGGCTTGGTGCTGACCCATACCGCGAAGGTAAAAGGCAAGCCAGTAAACTCTTTCCAAAAATGGGCTAAATCATAATAATATTTATACCGATTTTTTTGCCCAAACGTGCGATCTCCTATCTGCACAAAAGCATCTGCAGGTCCCTCCCTTACTATCTGTACATCATTTCTTCCCCAAAATTGGCTCAGGAGCAAATGAGCCAGCCCATTAGAAGTCCGCGATTGATCATCCAGGCGTAGGCTGGTGATTTCGGCAATGGGTTTTTCACTGAAAATAAATACAGAATCCACTTCTCCATCTGCCCCAAGGCAATAATCCGAAATAATCTCATAATGAGGTAGATCCAACAATGCCGCGACCGGCACAATACCTATATCAGCCTGTCCTCCAATCAGTTTGGCTGCGCAAACACTGGGCACATCAAAACTCAAATCAATACTGTTTATTATTTCCGAATTTTTCAAGCCATAGATAAATGGCAGCATATTCGTATAAGAAACAGATGAAATCCTTATTCTTTCGTTCATTTTTTCTAATGTAATAACTTGGCGAGGTGTGCAATGTTATAGGGATCAACTACAACATTCACCCCGTCCTTTACCTGAACCTTATAAAGCGCAGTGTTTGTGTGCGGGAAGGTGTCCATCATTGCAGGATCCAATCCGGTCAGCCAGGCAAGCAGAACCCGCATAGCCCTCCCATGCATACAAATCAGCACTTGTCGTTCTTCCTTCCTGGAAAGAATGTAGTCCATAGCCAACTTTTGCCTCTCTATCAACTGCATGGGGCTTTCACCCTGATCGACTGCTACATCAAGTTCTCCATTTTTCCACTGAGAAATCAAGGAATTGAAACCAGTCATAATCTCAGGGGTCTGCCGTTTGCCCTCGTATATACCCCAACTGATCTCGTCCAATCCCTCCAGTCGCTCAAACGGTACTCCTTCCTGAACGAAAGGTTCGATGGTCTGATAGGTTCGCTGCAATCTGGAAGTATAAATCCGATCAAATGATTCGTGCCTGTAGGCTTGGTAAAAGGCATTAGCCTGTTCTTTCCCCGTCTCATTTAGAGGCGCATCTATACCCCTCCCCTGAACAATACCTTCCCGGTTGAGATCGGTCTGGCCATGTCTGATAATGTATAATAGTTTTTCCAATGCAGCCCTTCTACACTTAACTTAATTATCTGTTTGACTTAATTATCTATTTATTCAAAACCGGCAATTCATAATAGCGGGCCTTCTCGCTATCTGCTGGAAACTGCACATCCTTAAAATCATTGATGGTATTGTACAGCGTATCCCGTTCGATAGGATGCCTGCCAACATTCCGGATCAACTCTACCAATTCGCGGGTGCTCATAGCCGGATTTTGTTCCTCCGCTCCTGCCATTGAATAAATTTTTGTGGTATCATCCAGTGTACCATCAATATCATCCACCCCAAATCCCAGAGACAATTGAGCAGTATCCCGGCTGATCATTGCCCAATACGCTTTGATATGTGGGAAATTGTCCAGATAAATCCGACTGATCGCATAATTTCTGAGGTCTTCAATCACAGAAACCTCCGGAATATGAGACATCTGATTGTCTTTATTTCTGAATTTTAGTGGAATAAAGGCCTGAAATCCCTTCGTCCTATCCTGAAGTTGCCTCAACTGCTCCATATGATCTACCCTATGCCGATATTCTTCGATATGGCCATATAATATCGTTGCATTAGAAGGCATGCCCAGATTGTGCCAGACCTCATGGATTTGCAACCACTGATCACCCGTACATTTGTCTTTGGCAATCTGATCGCGGATCTCCGGATGAAAAATTTCGGCTCCCCCTCCCGGCATGGATTCCAACCCGGCTTCCTTCATCATAGCCATTCCGGTTGCATAATCAACTTTGGCCTTTTTGAATATATAATGATATTCTACAGGCGTCAAGGCTTTAACATGCAAATCAGGACGATGCTGCTTAATGGTCCGGAAAAAATTCATGTAAAAATCCATATTATATTGTGGCAAAACGCCACCTACAATATGTACTTCGGTCACCGGTTCACCATCATAATTCCTCACCTCATCCATCATCTCTTCCAAACTGGCTTCCCAACCTTCCGACCTTTCCTTGATCAATCGGGAATAAGAGCAAAATTTGCAATCATATACACAAAGATTGGTGGGTTCTATATGAAAATTACGGTTGAAATAGGTTTTATCACCATGCAGTCTCTCCCTAATATAGTTAGCCAGCACTCCCAAATAAGGCAAGTCAGCATTTTCATATAAATACACCCCCTCATCAAAGCTGATTCTTTCCCCCTGCTGTACTTTTTCCGCAATTTCTCTCAGGGGTACAGGCAGGCTTTTATTCCCAATCAGAAATGTGAGTCGATCCACTCCATCCATGTTTAAACAAATAAATGTAATTCACACAAATTTACTAAATAATTGTGCGAACCCCAAAAACAAAACCGTAAAAGCAGCGTAAAAATCAGGGAGTAATGAGCTCATCGGGCCCATTGCCGAATTGTTGCATATCAATCAGTTTCCTATAAAGTCCCTGCTTGGCCATCAGCTCCCGATGATTGCCCGATTCTACAATTTTACCGGCTTCCAGCACGCAAATAAGATCCGCATGCTGTACAGTACTCAGCCTGTGGGCAATGATCAGGGTGGTTCGGTTTTCCATCAGTTTATTCAGGGCATCCTGAACCAATTTTTCGGACTCGGTGTCCAGTGCTGAGGTCGCCTCATCCAGCAGCAAAATAGGTGGGTTCTTCAATACAGCCCGGGCAATGCAAATCCGCTGGCGCTGTCCTCCGGATAATTTTGAACCCCGGTCACCGATCATTGACTCATAACCGTGTTCCATTGCCGAGACAAATTCGTGGGCATTGGCAATACGGGCCGCACGCTCAACCATTTCAAGAGGCACATCCTTCATTCCGAAGGCAATATTATTATAAATTGTATCGTTGAATAATACTGCTTCCTGATCCACCAGGCCGATCAATTCCCTTACACTGTCAATCTGTAAATCCCTGACATCGGCACCATCAAACAGCAATTGACCATCGCTGACATCGATAAATCGCGGGATCAAGTCCATCATGGTAGATTTTCCACTACCGGAAGGCCCCACTAACGCCACAGTTTTGCCTTTGGGAATGGTGAGATTAATACCATTCAATATCGGTTCATTACCGTAAGAAAAATGAACATCTTTGAAAACAATGGCTTCTTTAAATTCCTTAATAGTAGTTGCGTTTGGTTTATCCTGAATGATGCTCTGCTGATCGATCAGATCCAAAACCCGATCTCCTGCCGCTATACCAGAATTGATATTGCTAAAGGAATCAGTCAGGGCCTTTGCCGGACGCATTATCTGTGAAAATAGGGCAACATAAGCGATGAATTCGGTAGCCTCCAAAACTCCATCCTGATTGAGCACCAAATGCCCACCATATAACAATATTACCGCAACCATTGTCACCCCCAAAAATTCAGACACGGGAGAGCCCAATTGTTGCCTTCGCACCATCCTCCGACTGATTTTTGAATAATTACTATTCTCATTGTCAAAACGATCCTTGATAAACTGGGTCGCATTGAAAGCATTTATAATCCTAATCCCCGACAAAGCTTCATCCAGGTAACTGATCATATTGCCAAATACCTGCTGGGCTTGGGTCGCTTGTCGTTTGAGGCGTTTAACAATCCTTGAGATGACGTAAGCCGAAATTGGAATCACCAATACGGCAAAAGAGGTCAGTTTAACCGAAATAATCAGCAACATCACCAAATACGCCAGCAACTGAAGGGGCTCTTTGAATACAACCTGCAAGGTAGAAGTAACCGAAAATTGCACGACCTGTACATCCGAGGCAACTTTGGAAATGATGTCCCCTTTGCGTTGATCACTGAAAAACCCGAGATGCATGCCCATTACACTGTTAAAGACGGTTCTCCTAAGATTTTGCAGGGTACGGATCCGCAGATTCTCCATAATTCGCTGGGAAAGGTACCGAAATACATTGCTGAGAAAGACCGAAACTATAATTGCTACCGAAACCCACTGCAATGCCCCATAAGGGCCATATTGGAGGTTAGCCTGGTATGCATAATAATTAAAATAGCCCAATACATCGTGCCATTGCTCAGGTCGATTTACGACTTCGTAATTTTCTGAGTTAAAGAGGGTATGCAAAAGAGGAGCCAAAAGCGCCAGATTGAGTGTGCTGAACACCACCGCAAACAAGGTACAGAACACGTATGGTATCGCATACCGTGCAATTGGCTGGGCATAAGATAACAACCGGAAGTATGTCTTCATCTTTTATAAAAGAATAACAAAGATAGCAAACAAATTCCTATTTTAGCCTATTCAAAAATTCAGATTATGGATATAAAATTGGCTGGTAGGTTATTGGAGACTGAAGAATATTATTTTTCAAAGAAACTTGGGGAAATTGAAAAAATGAACCAGACCGGGCCAAAGGTGATCAATCTGGGTATTGGAAGTCCGGACCTGCCCCCTGCACCTGAAGTGATTGAAACGCTGACCCGGGAGGCCAGCCAGCCGGGCAATCATGCTTACCAAAGTTACAAGGGAAGCATGATTCTTCGCACCGCTATTGCAGACTGGTATCAGCGCTATTATGGGGTGCAGTTGGATCCTGAAAAAGAGGTGCTCCCCCTAATGGGGTCGAAAGAAGGAATCATGCATGTGTGCATGACCTATCTGCAAGAGGGAGATGAGGCCTTGATTCCTGATCCAGGTTATCCGACCTATGCCTCTGCAGTCCGGCTGAGCGGGGCGAGTGCTGTGAAATACGAGCTTTCGGCTGAGAAGAATTGGTTGCCTGATCTGGACCTACTGTCTAAACAGATCAGCGAGCGGACCAAATTAATGTGGCTCAATTACCCCCACATGCCCACAGGTGCCAAAGCGCCCCTCTCCTTTTTCAAAGAATTGGTGGCCTTTGCAGGTGAACATAATATTTTATTGTGCCATGACAATCCCTATAGTTTTATCCTGAACGATAAGCCGCTTAGTTTGCTCTCAGTGGAGGGCGCCAGGGAAGTAGCGATCGAACTCAATTCATTGAGCAAGTCCTCCAATATGGCCGGTTGGCGAGTGGGAATGTTGCTGGGCAAGGAAGCACGACTTTCAGAAATCTTGCGTTTCAAAAGCAATATGGATTCGGGGATGTTTCTGCCCCTTCAATTGGCGGCAGCAAAGGCGCTGTATCTGTCGGCGGATTGGTACCGATCACTCAACCAAGTTTATGCTGAACGGAAAAAACTGGCAGAAGGTCTGCTGGACAGGCTCGGTTGCAGTTACCGGGGAGACCAGGCAGGCTTATTTATCTGGGCCCACGTACCTAAAGGCTATAACTCCGGTTTTGAGCTGAGTGATGAGGTCTTGCAAAAATCCCGGGTTTTTTTGACTCCGGGCGGAATTTTTGGGGAAGTGGGAAATGAATATATCCGCATCAGCCTTTGTGCCAATACCGCTACGTTCGATGCTGCCTTGGATCGGATGCAACAAAGTGAATTTTAATTGAAATCAAAATAGAATAATAGACAACCCAATCATGATAACAGACAAATCAATCATGAATATAGCCGTCATTGGTGTAGGATTGATCGGAGGATCAGTTGCTCTTTCCCTAAAGGGGAAGAAAGGAATAGGAAAAATTATCGGAGTGGATAAAAGCGATCTCAATCTCGCCAAGGCCCTGAAGTTGGGGATCATTGACGAGTCCGCGAGCTTAGACGAGGCGATCAAGGCAAGCAAAGTCGTATTACTTACGATTCCGGTGGATGGGATTTTGAATTTGTTGCCTGAAATATTGGATAAAGTAACGGATCAAGTGGTCATTGATATGGGTTCAACAAAGAAAATGATCCTGGCTCAAGTCCAAAACCACCCAAAGAGGGGGAGATTGGTAGCCTCCCACCCCATGGCCGGCACCGAGTATTCAGGACCGGAAGCCGCTTTAGATGATCTTTTCAAGGATAAGGTAATGGTTTATACAGATGTTCCAAAAAGCGATGATGATGCCTTTGAGGTAGCGGATCAATTGGTGGAATTATTGGAAATGAAGGCCACCTTTATGAATGCCGAGGAACACGATGCGCACACGGCGTATATTTCTCATATCTCCCATTTGACGTCCATGGCTTTGGCATTGACCGTTCTGGAAAAGGAAAAATCCCAAGGTCGAATCTTTGAACTGGCCGGATCAGGTTTTGAATCCACCGTGCGCTTGGCGAAAAGCTCCCCTGAAATGTGGACCCCAATCCTGCAACAAAATCGCGAAAATGTACTTGAGGTGCTGGAGGAGCACATCAAACAATTGCAGCAAATGTACGACCTCCTGGAAGGGGAGAATTATGGAGCGATTTTTAAGTTAATCAAGAAGTCGAATAAAATCAAGCGTATCCTAAGTTGAGGGAGTTGGTTTGGGGAATTCAGTCTGTACTGCGCGCACACACGCCCTGCTCGTAAGGCCTGAATTCCCCAAACCAACTCCCTCAAATCCAGGAACAAGCTATCGCTTGATTCTATTGCGGTGAAACAGGAAAGCGGTACTGCGCGCACACACGCCCTGCTCGTAAGGCCTGAATTCCCCAAACCAACTCCCTCAAATCCAGGAACAAGCTATCGCTTGATTCTATTGCAGTGAAACAGGAAATTGACAATA
>DATGNG010000318.1:0-8059 GCA_035306865.1 Sphingobacteriaceae bacterium | reverse complement strand
AAAGTCTGTAGCACTTTCGGGAGTGGCTGCCGGAAATACTGCACTCTGTACTGTAGGCAAAAGTGGTAATGACCTACATTATCGGGGTTATGATATACTGGATCTGGCAGAAGGAGCTACATTTGAAGAAGTGGCCTACCTGCTGATACACGGCAACTTGCCAAACTCAGCACAATTGAGGGCTTACCGGACCAAACTGATTTCGCTGAGGGGATTGTCACAGGTTGCCCGCGTGGTTTTGGAGCAGATTCCGGCTGCCGCCCATCCTATGGATGTGCTGAGGACCTATACTTCCGTGCTGGGAACGGTTTTGCCAGAAAAAGAGGATCATAATCTGGCAGGAGCCAGGGATATTGCCGATAAATTGCTGGCCTCTTATTCTTCTGCTCTATTGTATTGGTATCATTTCAGCCTTCATGGACGGAGGATTGAAGTGGAAACCGATGACGAAACGGTGGGGGGGCATTTCCTGCATTTGCTACATGGAAAAGAGGTGTCTGATTCTTGGGTGAATGCCATGCAAATCTCTCTCAATCTTTATGCTGAACATGAATTTAATGCTTCGACTTTTACTTCCAGGGTAATTGCAGGAACCGGATCGGATATGTATTCATCCATAACAGGTGGAATCGGGGCTTTACGCGGACCAAAGCATGGAGGCGCCAATGAGGTGGCCTTTGATATTCAGAGCCGTTATGCCAATCCGGATGAAGCCGAGAGCGATATCCTGGAAAGGCTGGCACGCAGGGAAGTCATTATCGGTTTTGGCCATCCGGTCTATACCGTTTCCGACCCCCGCAACCAGGTCATCAAATCCGTGGCCCGGAAACTTTCGGAGGAAGCGGGCGATATGCGTCTATTTGATATTGCCGAAAGATTGGAAAGTTTGATGTGGGAGCAGAAAAAAATGTTCCCGAATCTGGATTGGTTTTCGGCTGTTTCATACCACCTGATGGGAGTACCTACTTCCTTTTTTACACCCTTATTTGTGGTGTCCAGGGTGACCGGATGGAGTGCACATGTGATCGAACAAAGGCAGGACGGAAAGATTATCCGTCCGAGCGCCAATTATACCGGACCGGAAAACAGAGCATTTGTACCCCTTGAAAAACGTCTTTAATCTATTATTCATTAATCCTTAATCCTTAATGCTAAATCTTTAATCCATAATCTTAAATCTTAAATATGTCATCCTTTATTTCCAATGAGCGTCCAGAGACGGACCATGTGATCACCGATATTGTAAATTATGTGCTGGATTATGAGATCAAAAGCGATTTGGCCTACCGAACTGCCCATTATTGTCTCTTGGATACCTTGGGATGTGGCTTTGAAGCCCTGACTTATCCGGCCTGCACCAAATTGCTGGGGCCGATTGTGCCCGGTACTATCGTGCCAAATGGTGCCAAAGTCCCCGGCACGCCCTTTCAATTGGATCCGGTACAGGCAGCCTTCAATATTGGGACCATCGTCCGCTGGCTGGATTTCAACGATACCTGGCTGGCTGCTGAATGGGGGCATCCTTCGGATAATCTCGGGGGCATTTTGGCGGTGGCAGACTGGATTTCCAGAGAAGCTGTTGCTGCCGGAAAAAAGCCTTTGACTGTGAAGGAGGTGCTCGATGCGATGATCCGTGCCCACGAAATACAGGGAGTGATGGCATTGGAAAATTCTTTCAATAAGGTCGGATTGGACCATGTGGTATTGGTCAAGCTGGCTTCCACCGCGGTCGTAGGCAGGTTGTTGGGACTGACCCGGGAGGAGCTGGTCAATGCGGTTTCGCTTGCCTTTGTGGATGGGCAGGCCCTGCGAACCTACCGGCATTCGCCGAATACCGGCAGCCGCAAATCCTGGGCAGCAGGGGATGCAACATCCCGTGCTGTTCGCCTGGCCCTGATTGCCCGGACCGGAGAAATGGGTTATCCATCCGTACTGACCGCCAAAACCTGGGGATTCTATGATGTATTATTCAAGGGCAATGCGTTTAAATTCCAACGGGATTACGGTTCGTATGTGATGGAAAATGTGTTGTTCAAAATTTCATTCCCCGCCGAATTCCACTCGCAGACCGCCGTAGAAGCAGCGATGACTTTGCATAGAATGTTGAAAGAAAGCGGACGGACATCGGATGATATTGCCCAAATCAGTATCCGTACACATGAGGCTGCAATACGGATTATAGATAAAAAAGGCCCACTGCACAATCCTGCCGACCGTGATCATTGCCTGCAATATATGATTGCTGTACCTTTGGTTTTTGGACGCCTGACGGCAGCGGATTATGAGGATGAGGTAGCAGAAGACCCGAGGATTGATGCGCTTAGGGACAAGATGGTGACGGTGGAAGATCCGCAATTCACGCAGGATTACCATGACCCTGAAAAACGATCTATCGCCAATGCGCTTACCGTCACCCTGAATGATGGAACGGTATTGGAAGAAATTGTGGTGGAATACCCTATTGGCCACAAGCGAAGAAGGGAAGAAGGAATTCCAGTATTGATTGAAAAATATAAAACCAACCTGGCTCGGATTTTTCCGGAAAAGCAAAGGAAGATTTTGCAGGATCTGAGTCTCGATCTCGATAGGCTTGCGTCCACTCCGGTCCATGAATTTGTGGACATGATGGTACGTTAATTCGTATTGTATGAAAAGGTGTGTTGTATGAAAAAAGGGGTCACTGACAGCATGGTGGTTTATGAAGACAACCACTTGATTGCGATCAATAAAAAGGCAGGGACTATTGTACAGGTGGATGATACCGGGGACCCTTCCCTTGAAGATATGGTCAAGGATTATATTGCCCATAAGTACAAAAAGCCCAATGGAGCCTACCTTGGTGTGATACACAGATTGGATCGGCCGGTGAGTGGATTGATACTTTTTGCAAAAACCAGCAAGGCAATGGAAAGGCTCAACCTGATGTTTAAGGAAAGAGAGATGCAAAAAGTTTATTGGGCGGTTGTACGCCAGCAGCCCAAGGAAGCTGAGGGAAAGCTTGAACACTGGTTATATCGCGACCGCTCTAAGAACATTACCAGGGCCTATACCAAACAAGTAGAGGGAAGTCGCTTTGCCGAGCTATCATATAAGTTGATTGGACAACTTGACGGTTATTTTCTCCTGGAGGTCCGTCCGGTCACCGGAAGGACCCATCAAATCCGGGTGCAACTGGCGAGCATGGGATGTCCTATTGTGGGAGACAACAAGTATGGTTATCCCCGGGGTAGCCTCAAACGAAGTATCTGCCTGCATGCCCGGTCCCTGCATTTTGTTCATCCCGTCCGCAAAGAACCCATTCGTATCGAGGCCCGGCTGCCAGATGATGGTTTCTGGAACAAGTTTGAAGTATTCTGGGACCATGAATAAAAATTTTGTACT
The DNA here is from genome assembly GCA_035306865.1 of Sphingobacteriaceae bacterium. Taxonomy (GTDB): domain Bacteria; phylum Bacteroidota; class Bacteroidia; order Sphingobacteriales; family Sphingobacteriaceae; genus DASRQK01. The sequence continues at coordinate 4,678 of DATGNG010000318.1, read as the reverse complement.
TTTGTAAGGATGAAACTGGTCAAACGTTTATTGTTTATTTTGTTTTTGGGAATAACCACTCCGGTTGTTACTACTGTACCTGCTTCTGCTCAATGTGCCATGTGTTCATTGACTGCCCAGAATGCGACCGAAAATGGAAATAATCAGGGCAAGGGTCTCAATAACGCAATTTTGTTCTTGCTGGCCATGCCTTACCTGGCAGCAGCGGGTATTGGTTTCCTCTGGTACAAAAAATACAGGCCCAAAAAGAAAGTCCGCATGGACGAAGGGCCGATTTCCTTAAATTGAGCCTGATTATTCCTGATTTTTATTTCTTTCTGCGCTGGTTTCAAAACCGATTTTGGGAATAGGCTCCTCTTTTTTGCGGTAGGAATCAAACTCATATTCCATCTCCATGAAACGCTGTGGAAACTCCATAGCTACATTTTGTTTGGCTTCCTGGATAAAAATATAACAGCTTTTCAAATAGCTTTCTGTTAGCTTGGCTTTGGCTTCATTCAGGCATGCATAGAGCAAGGGGTGAGTAATGGCAATATCGGTTTGATTTTTTCTCCGGTAGAGTGCATACAGTCTTTTTTTCAGTGCTTGGGTAAAATCAATGAGCATCGTGTTGGAGAACAATCTCATTTCTGCAGATACATCGGCCCAAAAGCCTGGATTATCTGCCTGATTGTTTTTGAGAATGGCCAACAAAGGCGAATCCGGCACTAAATCATGAGTGAGATGATAATGGATCAACAAATTTCTTTCTTCCGATGAGGGCAGGAAAATTGGAATGTGGAGGTCAAACCTTCCAGGGGCTGTGATTTCATCACCCAACCTGGACAATACTTCTACCGAACCCACAATTACCAATTCCCTTTTGGTATTGTTCTGCAAATAGCGGATGATGGTGTTGACCAATTCCATAGTTTCGGGTGTCGAAAACAATTTGTTTTCTTCATCCCATAAGGATTCGAAGTTTTCAACAAACAACAGTTTTTTGGGCTGTTCCATCTGTTTTTTCAGAAAACTGTTTAGGTTTTTGCCATCGGTATGCGTTGTTTGCAAGAGATAATCTTTATAAACGTGTACAAACTCATACCCAATCATATTAGCAATCCTCTTAGCCCAAAATATTTTTCCACTTCCCGGTGGACCGTAAAGGATGATCCCGGCGGGTTTGGAAATCCCCCACAACTTGATTTGATCCTCATTGATAAAAGGATCCAACATGTCCAAATTGTAAAAAAACAAATCAGCATATCCAATCAACGAATTGGTTGCAAAACGATGTTCAGGAAGGTCCCTGAAAATAAAATCGTATTTCCCTCCCATCATTAGATGGATTTGAAAACTGGAGATATTGGTTTTGATATTTGGAAGATCGGCTTTATTGACACCATTTTGCATAAAAAATTCTGCCACCTTCTTTTTGTCCACCTGAATGGTGTCAGCGATCATGTCCACCGTTTTGATCTGACTTTTATCCTCTGCATACTTACGAATAAAATCCAGGTGTTTTATTACAAATGCCTCGAATTCAGGACTAACTACAAATTTATCGGTAAAGCAAAAATTGAGATCTATACCAAAATCATGAATGAAATACTGTATGCTCTCCAGGCTCAAATCATATTTACGGGCGAATTCTCTCAGTCTCATAGCTCGCAAGGTAGCATTTTATTGAAGTTGTTACAATAGTAAATCTTTCGGTTCAATTTAATAATATTGAAAATTATAAATCGAAAATCCATCTAATATTATTAAAATTCTATTTGTGATGTTCATAAAAAAACTATTTCTCCTTTCCTTTATAGGGATCACTTTGGTCCGATTTGGTTTTGCGCAAGAAAATTTGGGGTATCAATTGCCCCCTCAAAGTATCATCGATCTGGTGGATGCTCCCACACCTCCAAAGATGATGATTGATGAGGATAGGAACTGGATGCTTGTACTCAGGGCTCCCAGATATGTGGATATGGATTTGGCAGCCTATCCGATTGTAGGACTTGCGGGATTGAGGATCAATCCCATGACGCATACTTTGGAAGCAGAAAATCATGGGTTTTTTACTTCATTGGAAATCAAGAGTCTAAAAGACAATAGTTCAACGGTACATTTGAGTGGATTGCCACAGGATCTGAAAATGTCAAACGTCCACTGGCAACCGAACGGTCAGGGTTTTGCCTTTACCAATCGAACGGAAAGAGGTTTGGAATTATGGTATGCGGACCTACTTGCTGGAAATGCCAGAAAATTGGGCTCCCAACGTCTCAATGCCCTCAACGGACAATTGATGCAATGGCACCCTAAGGGGGATTTTCTTTTGGTTCAGGTTCCGGGAAACGAAGGAAAGGCTGCACCAGTAAAGGATCGTATTCCCCATGGGCCGGTTATTATGGAAAATTTAGGAACCCGGTCACCTTCCCGAACTTACTCAAATTTATTGGGCAATAAGTATGATGAAGATTTGCTCGATTATTATGCTACCTCCCAATTGACCAAAGTGTATCTGGATGGACGCTCCGAAGCTGTGGGGAGCCCGGCAATTTTTACCCGCAATGTGTTTTCACCAGATGGCAGTTATCTGCTGGCTGAATGGGTGAGCAAACCTTATTCTTACACCCAACCTATCAATTCCTTTCCAAAGACTATGGAAATTTGGGATCATGAGGGACGGACAATCAAGCAGATTTCTACAGCGGATACCAGTCGCTCACGTGGACGTTCGTACGATTGGAGAAAGGATCAACCCAATGAATTGGTTTATGTCAGCTCTTTTGACAGAAAGCAGGATAGTGTATTCCGGGATGGGGTTTATGGAATCAGCGCTCCTTTCGATACTGAGCCCAGGTTGATTTTCCGAACTAAAATGCAGTTTGGTGATATTACATGGGGCGATTCACAATATGCAATTATAAGAGAAAATGATAGGGCCAGTCGCAAGGTAAAACTTACTTTGATCAATCCGGAGACCGGTGCAGAAATCAAGGTCATCGAAGAGCGGTCATCAGAGGATAATTATGCCAATCCGGGCAATTTTGTGCTTCGGAATGGGTTATTGCAGATTTCCGGCAAAAACTCACCTATTGTCCATACCATCAGCAGTGGTGCCTCTCCCCAGGGTGAACAGCCTTTTTTGCTCCAGTGGGATTTAATCAAGGATCAAAGGGATACGCTCTTTAAATCTCATCCCGAACGCTATGAGATGCCGGTGGATTTTGACGGGCAGCAAACGCTGTTTTTTACCAGGGAAACCTGGAATATTCCGCCAAATATGATCCATTATGATCTTCGTCGCAAAAGGGAAACTGCACTGACACAGTTTGATACTCCATACCCCGGATTGGCAGGAGTTACTAAAACACTGATGAGCTACTCACGAAAAGATAGTGTGAAGTTGAGCGGTACGCTATATTTGCCGCCAGGCTTTGAGCCACATCATCAGGATCCGCTACCAGTGGTGGTATGGGCTTATCCCCGTGAATATAAAAGTGCCGAACTGGCGAGTCAGGTCAGGGGTTCACCACATAAGTTTACAGAGCTCAATTTCCGGTCTGCCGTGTATTGGGTGACCAGGGGATATGCGGTAGTCGATATGGCGGATATGCCAATTATCGGTGAAGGGGAGGAGGAACCCAATGATACTTTTGTAGAGCAATTGATTTCGAATTCCGAGGCCCTGATCGATCATATGGTGGATGCCGGAATTGCAGATCGTCATCGATTTGGAGTTGGAGGCCACTCCTATGGGGCATTTATGACCGCAAATTTATTGGCCCATTCCGATTTGTTTGCAGCCGGAATTGCACGCAGCGGTGCATATAACCGTACTTTGACCCCTTTTGGCTTTCAATCGGAAAGCAGGACGTATTGGCGGGCCAAAGATGTGTATGACCGCATGTCACCATTTACCTATGCGGACAAAATAAAGCTCCCTATTCTGATCACACATGGCATCGATGATGAGAATTCAGGCACTTTCCCGGTTCAAAGTGAGCGCTTGTATGCTGCTATCAAGGGGAATGGTGGTACAGTGAGATTGGTCATGTTCCCACATGAATTCCATGGATTCAGATCAAGGGAATCTATCATGCATGTTTTTTGGGAGCAAGATCAATGGTTGGAAAAATATGTCAAAAACCGGGAAAAGAAAGATGTTGAATAAGGATTAAGAGAACCACTTCAATACATCTTCTTTTGCCGGCATGGCAATGTCCAGTTTCAGTTTTTTGCGCATGCCACCAAGGTCATTGAATACCTTATTGGGGTTGGCTGTCTTGAGGCTATCAATGGTATGGAATCCCATTTTTTGAAGGACAGAAATCCATTCCTGGGGGATTCCTTGTTTTAGGTAATCCTCCTCACTGGCATTTTTGGCCACTTTTTCCGGGCGCATCTGTGGAAACAGCAATACATCCTGAATGCTGTGTTGATTGGTCAGCAGCATGGATAGTCGGTCGATTCCGATTCCGATTCCGGAGTTGGGCGGCATACCGTATTCCAATGCCCGTAAAAAATCGTAATCAATAAACATGGCTTCGTCATCCCCACGCTCCATCAGTCTCACCTGTTCCTCAAAACGCTCCCGCTGATCGAGCGGGTCATTTAGTTCGCTATAGGCGTTGGCAATTTCTTTGCCATTCACCATCAACTCAAAACGCTCCACCAATCCGGCTTTTGAACGGTGCTTTTT
>DATGNG010000317.1:0-3832 GCA_035306865.1 Sphingobacteriaceae bacterium | reverse complement strand
GTCGTCTGGGGTGATGGCCTGATCACCGTAAACGGAAGGGAGATACATGCATTGCTCGTTGATGGAAAGCCTTTCTTTGGTGGGGACAGAAAAATTGCAACACAGAATATCGCCAAAGATGCTATTGACAAGGTGCAGGTTTATCAGAGAGAACAGACCAGCAGCGTAATGGATTCGATCACCGAGATCAATATCGTCACGAAGAATCCAGGTGCCCTTGGTTATTTTGGCAAGCTGGCCACGGGTATCGGTATCAGTGACAGAAAAGATTTAGTGGGCAACCTGAATTTATTCAAGGGAGGAACACAAGCATCAATCATCTTAGGCCACAACAATGTCAATAAGCAAAGTGACGATATTTTTGTCCTGATCCGTAACAGCACCTACAAGGGGGTCGGAATTGAGAATGAATATGAAACCGATTTTAATAAGTCCGGAGATATCAATTCATCTATAGCCGGGATTTTCCTACAGCATGACTTTATACCCGGGGTAGATTTATTAAAGAAAAACACACTAAAGTTAGACTATCTATACAATCGTTCAAGGGTTGATCTGGATCATGACAACCAAACGATTACTACCATAGGTGACCACGAGGCTCAATTCCGAAAGAGGGCCTTAAATAGTTTTAATAGAAATAATTATAATGTATTAAACGCCAATTACGAGCTGACCAGGAAGAATTATACATTCAATTTTCTAATTAAGACTTTAAGCAGGAACCTGGGCGCTAACACTTCTACGACAGACAGGGTATCTGACCAACATGGTAACTTAACGAGCGGCAGAACCCAACAGCAGTTCCAAGACGAGGAAAACAATGAATTGGATGTAAATCTAAGCATCAGACACAGCAAGAATCTTGATCACCATGTAAGGTTGCCCGGTAATTGGAGTCTCCTTTATGGCATAAGCCTGCATGACCGGATAGATCAGTCAGACCACAGTTCCCATTTCATCTCTTACATTGACCCTTCTGTCAATCAGGATTTCGACCGGAATAACCATTATACCTCAAATTATGTAGGACATCATATCAAAAGCCGCATAGGAAATTTTTGGAACACCCTGGCAGGAGTCAATTTTGATACCACCCTGGAATTGGTCAATGACCTCGATCTGGACATCAGGAATATCAACAATAGCGTTTACAACATGAACGGTCTCACCCCTGGCAATGAGATGGATCCTATGCTCAGTTACAGAAGACAAGAACAACTACTCGACTGGAAACCAGGCGTATTCTGGCAAAAAAGATTCTCAAATATACTATCTAACAGATATGAAAAGACAGGTGAATTAAGCGTGGAATTGAGACATCAGTATTTTGTGCTGACAAGTACATCCAACCGTGGATTTCAGAACTTTGAAAGAAACTATGGAAAACTCCTACCCAAACTATCCTATTCATTCATGCATCAGGCACATCAAAGATTTTCTAACAGGGCCAATGTCACGCTGACATCTACCTATGCATTTCCTTCCGTGGAGGATCTTTTCCCGGTCGTGGATACAACAAATATATATTATATCAGGTACGGCAATGAGAATTTAAAACCGAGTAACAAAAGGGAATTAAGTAGTACCTTTTCCCATACAAACCGAAAGAAAAATGCATTTATGTATGACCTGAATCTAAATTTGGGAGACATACGCGGCGCATTTTCTCATTTTACACGTATAGATGCCAGTGGCAGGACTTCATTTTCACTCCATAATCTGGATGATAGCCAATACATTTCAATGGGAGCTAATGCAGCCAAAGCCCTACAATTTGAACATCAAAAAATGCAAATCAAACTAAGAGGTAACTTCCGGTTTTCCAATACACCGAGTTACCTGGTGATTCAACAAGATGAAAACATAAGCGAAATGCTGAACGATACCAGGAGTATTTTTGGGGATGCAAGTTTCAACGTTCTGTTTTCACACCGGGAGTTGCTGGATTTGAATCTAATAACCTACATGGAACTTTACCGTAATATACAGAAGGCCTATGATTATTCCATCAGTAATGAACGGTATCGGGTAGAGTCCCACGCCCTGATTAAACCAACCAGAAAATCTACCATCGGGATAAATGCGTCCTATCACCGGAATAACTTATACCATTTTTCAGATGATTATATCATTTGTAACTTGCGCATTTCACAACGGTTTTTTAAAAATGAAAATTTGGAGGTTACAGCCGCAGCATATGATATTTTTGACCAAAATAGAAATGTCAGTCTGCAGGCCTACGACAATGTAACCATACAAAACCGCTATAATACAATCGGCAGGTATTTTATGATGACTATGTCATACTATCCGAGGCAATTCAAAAAGTGAATCTGATCCAGTAACCTGACTCCCTATTTCAGATCAAACAGATCGCCCACGCCCAACAGCCGTCGGCAGGTAAAACCTTCCCCGTATTTGGCACCAATATACTTTCCATATTCCCGGCCACGGGCATCAATATAATCCATAAAATCGGGCTGGGAAATATAGGTTTGGGGCTCTTCCGAATCTGCTTGATAGGCATCCGAAAAAAACTGGGAGGAATATGCCTGGATGGCACGGAATTTTGTGTCCCAATAATCACTGACATCCACCACTACATCGGGTTTTATATATTGATCCTGAATCAATTGCAATAACAGGCGAGGACGAAAAGCCTCCTGCTGCCTACCGGCATCGTCCACGGTTTCGATCCTTCTCAGACCTGACAAAAAAGTTGCGTCATTGACCAGATCCCCGGCCCTGCCATGATCCGAATGTCGGTCATAAAGCGCATTGGTGATCAAAATTTCAGGTCGATACTTACGAATGGTCCGGATCACCTCCATTTGATGGGCTTCATCATTGCGAAAAAAACCATCCCGCATCCGCAAATTTTCACGCACGGTCAATCCCAGTACTTTAGCTGCTGCCGCCGCTTCACGGTCTCGGATCTCCGCACTACCCCTGGATCCCAGCTCTCCTCTTGTCAAATCCACAATCCCCACCTTTCGGCCAAGAGCAACGTGTTTGGCAATAGTGCCACCGCAGCCCAGTTCTGCATCATCCGGATGGACTGCAATCACTAATAAATCCAGCGTTACGCTGCCCCCACCTTCCTCCGTTCTAATAGTCATAATATTGCGAATTTTGATTAAAATGCCCTGTAGTTGGCATGATAGCCAAGGCTACGCAGGATGCTTTCAATCTCCAGGTCCTCCTGGGGGTCGTATTGGTTTTTGAGATTATGTCCAAACATCTTGGCAATGGACTGGTAGAAAAAGGCAGTCACACCACCACGCAACTCCCTGACCACTTCATAGCTTGACTGACCGGTTTGCCGATCTATCAATTTGACCAGTATCTTGCCCTGGGTCACCGTCAGTTTCTTGACTTCCCGGTTAAACATATCCTTGATCTCTTTTTCACAATCGCTCACCAATCTTCTCTGCTCCCGTTTGTTACTGGTCATAGCCAAATCCCTATACAGTTGCTCATAACGCTTTTGGGCGAAATGGGCGTAGGGCAATACTTTGACCACATTATAGCGCAGCCGAAGGTAGCGTGCTTCTGCTTCTTTTGAACTAAATTGTTGTTTTCGGTTGATCTGCACTTCTGGAATCAGGGCCCACAGCATTTTTTCCCCGTTTACCATAGTCGTTGCCATCATGGTGGGGCCGTTTAATTGGTTTGGTGTGCTTTGGTTTGGCGTGCGATCTCTTTCAATCACGATATTCCTTCGCGCAACTCCTGCAGAATCCCCTGCCAATTGAGTTTGTTTGGCGAAAACCACAAGTGATCCCATCATCCCAACAAGCAGGAAAAACGCACCCTTCCATAATTTTCT
>DATGNG010000316.1:0-11892 GCA_035306865.1 Sphingobacteriaceae bacterium | reverse complement strand
TCGGACCCTATACACCCGACCCAAGGCCGGTGACACTCTTTGCAACGCTTTCTACTGACTGTGGCACCATGACCGTACAAAGACAGGTCAGTATTGGCACCATCAACCCCAATATCACCGATATCAATATCAGCGGAGGGCCGGGACATGAGGGCTATTTATGCGAGCATGCCATCGGCTTTAACACCTACGAACTGGTATTGAATCCCTCCGGTCCTGTGGACGGACCGTTTGTCTTAGAGCTCCTGTCCTATCCCGGAGGAGCTGTGCTGCATAGTCAGCAAGTCAACCTTGCGACAGGCATACTGCCCTTTACATGGTTCTGAAAAAGCCCTGTCGTTATTTTATGATAGCATATTTTATTTCAGATTGTCCCGGTAAACTTTCGCTTTTTTGATTTCGGTTTCAATATCCTTTCGGCCGGGGAAAAAGCTGAGTACCGTTTCAAAGTCGGAAATTGAATTATTGTAAGCTTCCACTGCAGCTTCCTTGTTATAGTTAGCAGTGCCACTGGTGCCCAACAGAATTCCCAGGTCACGATAAGAAATCCCTCGGTTCTGGAATAACTTGACGTCTTGATCATTCAGATCAATTCCTTTACTGTAATCTGTGATAGACGCTCTCAGCAACTCTTCACGTTTGGCCGTACTCAACTTGGTGTCGGTCTTGACGGCAAACATATTGTTGAGTCTGCCTTTAAAATAATAGGAACGTTCATCCTCCGGACGCAATTCCACTACTTTACTGAATGAAGCCAGGGCTTTTTCGTAATTCCCGCTGTGGTATTGGGCATAACCCAACATATACATGACATTTGGATCCCCGGCTTCTGCAGGCAGAGCCCTTTCCAAATACTCGGCCGCAGCTTTAAAGTCACCATCCAACAATGCTTTTTGGCCCAACCGAACATTCGGATTGCTGGGTGCAGATTCTGACTGGGCCATTACAGTACCACAACCCAATACCAAAATCGTGATAATTTTAAACAGACGCAAAGGAACTACTATTTTCATAAAACTTGAATTTAATATTTTTCAACTCGTAAATGGACCACTGCCTAATGTTCCAATCAAAATTCATGCTAAAATTAAAAAATAAAACTGGCATATAGCTTGCACTATTAAGTCCTGATCAATTTAATTCAGAATTTTGGTTGTTTGACATCACAACGACTGTCAAAATGTCTGAATATCGTTCAATTTGACGTTAAATTTTAATTTTATTAAATTATATCTGCAATTAGAAAATTTACATGAGTAGTTTTGACAATTTTGACTTCAATCAAGCATTTCCCGTTATAAACGAAGACACCGAATTTTTCCCGCTTCTCAATCAGCAGGATGAAGAGGATATGAAAGATACAGAAATTCCGGAGGAACTTCCGATTCTGCCCCTTCGAAATACCGTACTATACCCTGGGGTGGTTATACCCATCACAGTGGGTCGTGACAAATCCATCAAACTGATCAAGGATTCCTATAAACGCAATCGCCTGATTGGTGTTGTGGCTCAAAAGGAAATGAATGTGGAGGATCCGGATTTTGAGGATCTGTACGATATTGGTACGGCCGCCGTGATTATTAAGGTCCTGCAAATGCCTGATGGTAATACTACAGTGATCCTTCAGGGCAAGCAGCGGTTCAAAATGGAAAACCTGTTGCGCAGTGAACCCTATATCATTGCACAAACCACTTTTATCAAGGAAAAGAAAGTAAAGGCAGGCAAGGAATTCAATGCCCTGATCTCCTCCGTCAAGGAATTGGCACTGCAGATCATCCAGCTATCCCCACATATCCCAAGTGAGGCAGGCCTTGCTATACGCAATATTGAGAGTCCAAATTTTTTAGTCAATTTCATTTCTTCCAATCTCAATGCGGACCTTTCATTAAAACAGGAAATTCTGGAGCTTACCGACCTCAAAAAGAGAGCCTCCAAAGTTCTGGAGCAATTGACCAAAGAATTGCAAATTCTTGAACTGAAAGCTCAAATCCAGAACAAAGTCCGGGGAGATTTGGATAAACAGCAAAGGGATTATTTTCTAAACCAACAGCTCAAGACGATTCAGGAAGAGTTGGGTGGCAACACACCGGATTTGGAAATTGAAGATTTGCGCAAGCGCGCTGTTAAGAAAAAGTGGGGAACCGAAGTCAAAAAGCACTTTAATAAAGAACTTGATAAGTTGGCGAGAATCAACCCGGCTGCTGCGGATTATTCCGTGCAGCTCAATTATCTTGAATTGTTGCTGGACCTCCCCTGGAATGAAATCAGTAAGGACAATTTTGATCTGAATCGGGCCAGAAAAATTTTGGATAAGGATCATTTCGGATTAGATAAGGTCAAAAAAAGGATTATCGAGTATTTGGCTGTTCTGAAGTTGAAAAACAACATGAAGGCCCCTATAATTTGTCTTGTTGGCCCTCCTGGAGTTGGGAAAACGTCTTTAGGTAAATCTATTGCCTCAGCTTTGGGTAGAAAATATACCCGTATGGCATTAGGGGGCATACGCGATGAGGCCGAAATTCGTGGACACCGAAAGACTTATATAGGTGCCATGCCCGGTAGGATCATCCAATCCATCCAGAAGGCCGGGACATCCAATCCCGTATTTGTTTTAGATGAAATTGACAAGGTAGGGAGCGATTTCAGAGGTGATCCTTCCTCTGCCCTGCTTGAAGTATTGGATCCGGAACAAAACAATTCTTTTTATGATCATTACCTGGAGCTGGATTACGATTTGTCCCAGGTAATGTTCATTGCTACAGCCAATTCCCTCGGATCTATTCAGCCGGCATTGCTGGATCGGATGGAAATCATCGAGGTCAATGGTTACACCGTGGAAGAAAAGATTGAAATTGCAAAATATCATCTTATCCCGAAGCAGCGTGAAATGCACGGCTTGAAGGCAAAAGATGTCACGATCAGACCCAAGCTGATTGAAAAGATTATCGAGGAATATACCCGGGAGTCTGGAGTCAGGGGATTGGATAAGAAATTGGGATCCATTATCAGGGGCCATGCTACCAAAATTGTGATGGAGGAGCAGGTATCACCTTCGGTAAATACGGAGCAGGTTGAAGAAATTCTCGGAGCGCCCATCTTTGATAAGGATTTATATGAGGATAATTCCATTGCAGGTGTGGTCACCGGGTTGGCCTGGACGCAGGTAGGTGGAGATATATTGTATATAGAATCCAGTATTAGTCCAGGGAAAGGAAAGCTCACCCTAACAGGAAATTTGGGCGATGTGATGAAGGAGTCGGCTATTATTGCATTGGCTTATCTGCGCGCTCAATCCCATATTCTCGACATAGATCCGGAAGTTTTTGATAAATGGGACGTTCATATACATGTTCCGGCGGGTGCAACGCCCAAAGATGGCCCCTCTGCCGGAATCACGATGCTGACTGCCCTTGCCTCTTCATTCACCCAACGAAAAGTAAAAGATAAGTTGGCAATGACGGGAGAAATCACGTTGAGAGGAAAGGTGTTGCCTGTGGGGGGTATCCAGGAAAAAATTCTGGCAGCAAAACGTGCAAATATTAAAGAAATTATACTGTCGGAAGCCAACAGGAAGGATATTTTGGAAATTAAGGCGGACTATATCAAAGACCTCGAGTTTCATTATATCAGGGAGATGACAGAAGTCATAAACATTGCTTTGTTGGATGAAAAAGTCAAAAACGCTAAGGATTTGAGCCTATAATATTTTCTTTTTTGATTGGTTATTGGTATTTTTTATAATACATTTGAGAAATAATAGCCTTAAACGAACAACATGTTGACCGAATCGCTGATTATTTTAGCGTTAATTTTGATAAATGGGATTTTCTCCGCCGCAGAGATTTCGATTGTCTCAAGCCGCAAAACCCGTCTCCAGGTTCTGGCAGACAAAAAAAATGCAGCAGCAAAACAGGTTTTAAAGCTTAAAGACTCACCCAATCGCTTTTTGTCAACTGTGCAGATCGGGATCACCCTGATTGGTATTTTGACGGGTTTATTCGGTGGGTCCACCCTTGCCCTGCGCCTCAATGCCGTACTTAGTGAAATTGAATGGATGAGTGCCTATAGCAATGAGATTTCCATCTTTTTGGTGGTTTTGCTGATTACTTTTCTGACCCTGGTTTTAGGGGAATTGGTGCCTAAACGGATTGGATTGGCAATTCCTGAAAAATATGCCATGCTGGTCGCCTACCCAATGGAACTCTTGAGCCGTATTGCTGCCCCATTTGTTTGGTTACTGAGTGCCACGACGGAAGCCATTGTTCGATTGCTCAATATCAGAAGCACTAAAAATGCCGTTACCGAGGAGGAGATCAAGGCAATGGTGGATGAAGGAGCGGATAGTGGAGCAATTGAAGATATTGAACATGAAATCGTTGACCGGGTATTCAGCCTGGGTGATAAACGGGCAATCAACCTGATGACCCACCGAAGTAACATTATCTGGCTTGATCTGGTTGATGACTATGAAGAACACAAACAGACCATTTTGGAAAGTGGCCATACCGTTTACCCGGTATGTGAAGACGGTTTGGACAATATAGTTGGAATCGTCCATATCAAAACCCTTCTTAATGAATATTTGGTGGATCGTCCTATCGAGCTGAAATCATTGGTACAGCCTCTCAATTATGTGCATGAGAATAGTTCGGCGTACAGTATTCTGAATAAATTCAAATCCTCCAAGATACACCAGGCCATCGTGCTGGATGAATATGGTGCTATACAAGGCATCGTCACCCTTAATGATATTTTGAGCAGTCTGGTGGGAAATATTTCTGAAGGTGAAGATGATGATGGACCAGAAATAATCTCAAGAGAAGATGGTAGCTTATTGATAGATGGACAGTATCAGATTGATGAATTGCTGGAAAAACTGGGCATTGAAGTAACCGAAGAGGAGGAAGAACAGGGTGGACTTGGCACGATCAATACCATTGCAGGGTTGATATTGCTAAAATTGGGTCATGTACCCACCGCTGGTGAAAAGTTTCACTGGAAAGATTATGATTTTGAAGTGATGGATATGGACGGAAACCGTATCGATAAGGTATTAGTGACGCTCAATCCCCAGAATTGATTATTTCGTATTCTTCCAGAATTCTGGCCATTTCCTGTTGCAGTGACAAAGCCTCTTCCCTGGCCTTTTCTGCAAAATCCTCACCACTTGACGCATAAATGATCGAGCGCGTGGCATTGACCAATAACCCAACATCATTATTAAGCCCGAAGCGGCATACGTCTTGCAGGCTCCCCCCCTGGGCACCCACACCCGGCACCAACAGAAAGTGGTTTGGAGCATGGCGGCGGATTTCACTAAAAAGCTCTCCACGGGTGGCGCCCACTACATACATGGTGTTTTCGGGTGTACCCCAGCTATTGACCTTCTCAATGACCTGCTGATAAAGCGTTTTGCCCGTTTCGCGATCTGCCGTCAATTGAAAGTCCAATCCACCCGGGTTGGATGTCAGGGCGAGCACAATCGTCCATTTTTCCGGATAGTCCAGAAACGGCTTCACCGAATCATGTCCCATATAGGGCGCAACCGTAATAGCATCAAATCCCATACCCGAGGATTTTTCATCGAAAAATGCTTTTGCATACATATTGGAGGTGTTGCCAATATCCCCTCTTTTAGCATCAGCGATACTCAAGCAATCTTTGGGGAGTGCCGCCCAGGTTTTCCGAAGTGTTTCCCAGCCCTGCGGTCCCCTGCTTTCATAAAAGGCTGTATTGGGCTTGTAAGCTACACATAAGTCCGAAGTAGCATCTATGATTGCCTTATTAAAAGCATAAATAGGATCTTCTTGTTCCAGAAGGTGTGCCGGAATTTTTTCAATATCCGTATCGAGGCCTATACAAAGAAAGGATTTTTTGGTTCTAATGGCTTGGATTAATTTCGCTCTGTTCATTTATGGGTAATTGGAAATTGAAATTGCTTTATTCTGCAATCAACTCGTTAATGAAATCAAAAACTTCCTTACGGCTATAATCTGCCATTCCTTCATGCCTGGCAGCGATCATCCCATTTTTATCCAGAATGACGGTTGTTGGAATTGAGTTGCCCAACCAATGCCCGGGAATCTGACCAACAGGGACATGCACCGGCAGACTGAGCTTTCTCTTTTGCATAAATGCTTCGGATTTGACAATCTGGTTGTCCACATCCACCATTAGAAAGACCACTTGCTCATGGTCCTTGAATCGTTGATGGAGTTTGTCAATGGATGGCATTTCGGCGATGCAGGGAGGACACCAGGTCGCCCAGAAGTTGATAAATACCACTTTTCCATTGAGATTGGCCGCATCGGTTTGTGTACCGCTGCTATCCATAAACAATACAGATGGCTGACCGTTTCCGGGTAATTCCGCTGTGTTTTCCAGGGCCGCAACTGTGCTTGGTTCGCGGATCTCGCCTTTTGGTGCAGACAAATTTGGCTTAAACAAACCGATTTTCATTAGACCCTGACTTACGAATGCCTTTGTTCCCGGACTGAATATCATCAGTAAAACAAAGGCCAGCAAGACTGCATTGTATATATGGCTCTTTTTAATTTTCTTAAACATCTCTTTTTCCAATTTTGGGATCTAATTTTGGTTCCTAAAAATAAACCTTTCAAAGATAAGTAATGGAAATTGCTTCCGGGGTGACTAAGATCACATTATTTCTCGGAAAGAGTCAAGGCTTAGTCCACGGATATTTTATAGATCCCCGGCTATTCCCATACCAAAAAGTGCAAAATCATACTTTACAGGATCCATAGGATCAAACTCTCTCAATCTTGCAGTGAGCTCCAATGTGGTTCTCCAGTCCTTCTGCTTTCGCTCAATCAGGTTCAGTCCACGAGCCACTCTATCCACGTGAACATCATAGGGGCAAATCAGTTGTGACGGTTTCAATCTATTCCACAGCCCAAAATCCACCCCTTTCTTATCTCGTCTGACCATCCATCTTAAATACATGTTCAATCGTTTACAAGTCGCTTTTTGTAAAGGTGAACTAATATGTTTGGTCGTTCTTTGGGGATAATCCGGCAAAGAAAAGAAATAGGTCTTGAAGTTGTTCAGGGATTCTTCAATACTAAAGCTTCCCTGATCTGAAGTTTGCCTCTCTAATTCATTCAAATAACACACAGAAGACGTACTTAATGAGTTGTTTATGTTGTCTGAAAAAGTAGTGATCTGCATGTTAGGCCCGAATTCATCTCCATAGTCATCCCGAAAATCCGGATGTTGCCATCCTATCAAAAATGCTTCTTCCAGTGAATCAAAAGACCGAAAATGATGTTGTAGAAATGCTACAAAGTAGAGCAAATCGGTATCATTGAAGGTTCGGTGTTTGAATCCCAGCAAATCCTTTAGGTCACTTTCCTGGTGATTTTTGACGAATTCCGCTGGTCGGTTTCCCATTCTAACCATCAGCTCATTGCACTTATTAATAATGGTTTTGCGTTGCCCCCAAGCCAATAATGCTGCGAAAAAGCCTGAAATCTCTATGTCCTGTGTGTTCTGAAAGCCATGTGGAATACAAATAGGATCATTTTCAATGAAATCCAACTGGTTGTATTTCTCGGATTTCGAGTCCAGCAAATTTTTGAGTTCCTCTGTTTGCATTTTCAGAAAGTTCCTTTCTCTGATTGCTATTATTTCAATGCCTGTTCCAGATCTGTCAGCAGATCCTCCGGATCTTCAATCCCCACGCTGATCCGCAAAAGGTTGTCCACTACCCCTGCTGCTTCCCTTGTGGCTTTGGGTATGGATGCGTGGGTCATGGTGGCCGGATGATTGATCAGTGATTCCACTCCACCCAGGGATTCAGCCAGGGTAAACACTTCAAATCCGGAAGAAATCCTAAAGGTTTCTTCCAAATCCGCATCTTTAAGCACAATGGAAACTATACCCCCGAAACCCCGCATTTGCTTGTTGGCAATCTCATGTCCGGGATGGTCTTCAAAACCCGGCCAATATACTTTTTCCACTCTTGGGTGTTTTTTCAGATACTCGGCCACCAAAGCAGTATTTTCACAATGCGCTTTCATCCGCAGATGCAAGGTTTTAATGCCACGCAAGACCAGAAAACAATCCTGGGGGCCGGGAGTCCCACCACAGGCATTGTAGTAAAAAAACAAGCGATCGTACAGATCTTTGTCATTGACTACCAATGCCCCCATGACCACATCCGAATGCCCGGAGATATATTTGGTTACCGAATGCATCACAATGTCCGCTCCCAGATCCAATGGGTTTTGCAGGTAGGGCGAAGCAAATGTATTGTCCACTGCTACCAGGATTCCCTTTTCTTTGACCAGAGCCGTAATCGCAGCTATATCCACCATTTGTAATGTGGGATTCGTGGGGGTTTCCAACCAGATCAATCGGGTATTGTCAGTGATCTTATCTTCCACCTGGCGGGGATCACCCGGATCTACAAAATGAAACTTGATCCCATAGTTTTCAAACACTTTGGTAAACAGCCTATAGGACCCACCATACAGATCGTTACCCGTGATCACTTCATCACCTGGCCGGAGCAGTTTGACCACGGTTTCTGTTGCCGCCATTCCACTGGAAAAGGCCAATCCATAATTCCCGTTTTCCAAGGCTGCCAGACAATCTTCCAGGGCTTTTCGCGTAGGATTATTGCCTCGGGAATAACCATAACCTTTATGCTTGCCAGGTGAGGCCTGTTTATAGGTAGAGGTTTGATAAATCGGGGTCATAACCGCGCCGGTAGTAGGATCCGCCTGCTGTCCGGCATGTATGGCCTTGGTGGCAAATTTATACTTCATCATTTTCAAAATTTAATTGTGCTGCGAATGGCACAGCAGGAAAGACTAATAAGCTCGGGCAAACAACACCCGTTTGTTTGATGGTTTTCCGGTGAGAATACAGGTTCCCTGCTCCTCTTTGGCATCCAGTGGGATGCAACGAATCGTAGCTTTTGTTTCCTCTTTAATGCGTTTTTCGGTCTCCACTGTACCATCCCAATGTGCAGAAACAAACCCGGTTTTTTCGTCCAGCACCCGCTTGAATTCCTCATAATCATCCACCTCAGTGGTGTGATTTGCACGAAACTCAATCGCTTTATTATAAATAGAAGCCTGAATTTCCTCCAACAAATCAATCAAACGCTGGGAAAGCCCCTCCTGGGGTACGGTTTCCTTAGTTTGGTTATCCCTGCGGGAAATTTCCACAGTTCCATTTTCCAAATCCCTCGCCCCCACCGCTATACGCAACGGCACCCCCTTCAACTCCCATTCTGCAAACTTATATCCGGGACGGTAGGTATCCCTTCCATCAAACTTCACTGTAATATCATGGGGTTTGAGTTCAGCAATCAGTTTATCGGCCATCTCCCCTATTTGAGCCAATTGCTCAGGTGTCTTATAAATAGGGACAATTACCACATGTATAGGAGCCAGCTTTGGAGGCAGGACCAGGCCCTGATCATCCGAATGCGCCATAATCAAAGCCCCTATCAAGCGAGTAGAAACACCCCAGGAGGTAGCCCAAACATGATCTAACTTGCCTTCCTTTGTAGTAAACTTTACATCGAATGCCTTTGCAAAATTTTGCCCCAAAAAATGTGATGTTCCAGCCTGTAGAGCCTTGCCATCTTGCATCAGTGCTTCTATACATAGCGTATCTAAAGCCCCGGCAAATCGCTCATTCTCCGATTTTCTCCCCCGAACTACCGGTACGGCCATCCATTTTTCAGCAAATTCAGCATATACCTCCAGCATTTGCTTGGCTTCAGCTATGGCTTCTTCGGAAGTAGCGTGTGCGGTATGGCCTTCCTGCCACAAAAATTCGGAAGTGCGTAGAAACAGTCGGGTACGCATTTCCCAGCGCACCACATTCGCCCACTGATTGATCAGAATCGGTAGATCCCTGTAAGATTCTATCCAACCTTTATAAGTATTCCAAATAATGGTTTCAGAAGTTGGGCGGACAATAAGTTCCTCTTCCAACTTGGCATCCTCATCCACGACAATTTGTCCTGATTCATCATTTTTCAGACGGTAATGAGTGACGACCGCACATTCCTTGGCAAAGCCCTCCACATGGGAAGCCTCTTTAGAAAAAAAGGATTTCGGTATAAATAGTGGAAAATAAGCATTACTATGGCCCGTATCTTTAAACATTTTGTCCAAAACCGCCTGCATCTTTTCCCAGATCGCATACCCATATGGCTTTATAACCATACATCCCCGGACTGCAGAGTGTTCCGCCAGGTCCGCTTTCACTACCAATTCATTGTACCATTGCGAATAATCCGTCGCTCGGTTTGTAATTCCTTTACTCATTTCCTGAAATTCATTTTTTAACAAATATACGCTTGATTTGGCTAAAAAAGGGAATAATTTTTGCAATCCGATTAAACCTCGGTTCAGTTTTTCTGTCCAACTTGCAAAAGGTTAGAAGAATTCAATGAAGAAAGGATATAAAATGAAAAGCAACGTCTTGATAGTAAGCTTGATAGCCATTTCAAGCATTTTCCTGCTCGGTTCCTGTGCTTCTTATAGCTCAGGTACATTCCGGGATGATGTTTATCAATCAAGGGCCAAAGCTGTTGAAAAGCCTTACCAAAGTCCGGATTATTATTATGATTCAGAAGCTTATTTGGATAATCAGGATGATGGCTATTATGCGGATGAATATACTGATGAAGAGTACCTGGCTGATGGGTATTATGAGGATGAATATTCAGACAGTGAGTATGCGCGAAGAATCAATCGTTTTTATTATGCTACTCCCGGCATGGCCTATTATGATCCTTTCTATGATCCCATTTATTATGGTTCCTATTATGGACTTTATGATCCCTGGTATTTTGGTTATGGCTCTTCATGGGGACTTGGATTTGGGTTAGGGTTCCATTCTTCGTATTATAATCCCTATTACCCTTATTATTCATGGGGTTGGGGAGGATATCCCTATTATGGCAGAAATTATTGGGGTCCATATTCCTACAGTCGATGGGGGCATAACCCTTATTATGGCTGGGGCAACCATTATGGTCATACCTATCCGGGTTATTATTTAGGTGGTACCGGAAGGGAAATGTCAGTACGTTCCGGAGCACGGGATCAGATCAATACCCGTACTGCCCAATCTCCATCCAGAATGTCCAATGACGCCGTAATTCGGTCTATTGAAGGTCGGGTTGCCGCCCGGGGAGCTGTTTCAGGAACAAGGACTACTGAACGGTCCGGTGGTGATGTCCGTACAGGCACCAGGACAATTTCAAGGGGTGAAGGTTCAGGAACGGTGACTACTGGTCGTAGTACTGTTACTGGCAGAAACCAAACTCAAACCGGAACCATTACCCGGGGCACCAATACCAGGACAGTCAGGCCTTCAGGTTCTGGCGTTCAAGGTACGGTAAGGCAGGGAACGACAGGGACAACACGTCAGACGACTACCCGTCCAACTGCAACCCGTCCGACTACTACCAGACCAACGACGACTCGTCCGGCTACTACCAGACCAACGACGACTCGTCCGACTACTACCAGACCAACGACGACCCGTCCGACTACTACCAGACCAACGACTACACGTCCGGCTACTACTACCAGACCAACCACTACTCGTCCAACGACGACCCGGCCTGCTTCAGGTAGTAGTGCTACCCAGTCTGGTTCAAGTTCACGGGGGACTTCGGTTTCCCCACCTACACGTTCTACCAGTTCATCTGGTACAAGTAGCAGTTCTACCCGCTCTACTACTTCTTCCAGCAGTACCCGGTCAGGTAGCCGTGGGGGGTAATTATTGACGGTAATAAAGGTATAATTTAATTGAGAGAACCAATGAGCACAATCATTATTAGAAGGGGCATCCTTGCCCTTGCCGTTTTGTTTTTTTCTGCCAATGTTTTCAGGGCCGAAG
>DATGNG010000315.1:0-7886 GCA_035306865.1 Sphingobacteriaceae bacterium | reverse complement strand
TTTGGGCCAGTTGGCATACAAGCCCCCCAATTTGTCAAGATACATTGAGCCTCCGATATTCCTGATCACGCCGGCCACCAAAAACAAATTGGTCTTGATCACAATGTCATGGATCAGGTAAAACAGGGCTCCCATCATGGCAACTTTATTGAACAGGCCAAGGCCGGCTACCATAAACCCAATATGACAAACAATCAGGTAGGAAAACATTCTCCGAATATTTTGCTTGATCGCAGCCCCGAAGGCCCCTGTCATTATTGTCAGTACCGCGATTACAATAAATAAGGTCTCTAAAAATAAGTCCGGCACAAAAATCAAGGTAAATATACGAAACAACGCATATATTCCGACCTTGGTAAGCAGTCCTCCAAAAATCGCAGCCACTGCAGACGGAGGAGTATGGTACGAGGAGGGTAGCCAGAAATAAAGGGGGAAAACTGCCGATTTGATCCCAAACCCAACGATGAAAAATACGGCAGTGAGGTTTATCAGATTCCTGTTTTCCACCGCTGCAACCTTCAGGGCCAGGTCTGCCATATTCAGGGTTCCAGTGATCCCGTAGAGCATTCCGATACCGGTCAGGAAAATCATAGAAGCCAGAATATTCATGGCCATATATTTGACCGCACCTTCAATCTGACCCTTTCTTCCGCCCAATGTGAGTAGTACGAATGAAGAGATAATGATGACCTCAAACCAGACATAGAGATTGAAAATATCACCGGTCAGGAACGCCCCGTTAAGTCCCATAATCAATAGATGGAAAACAGGGAAAAAACCATATTGTGCCCGCTGTCTTGATACGGAAGCCGTTGCAAATATTGATACTGCTAACCCTGCAATACTTGATAGGAGTACCATAGTGCTACTGAATACATCAGCAACAAACACAATTCCAAAAGGAGCGTTCCAGTTCCCCGCATTCATGATATGGATGCCCTCGCCCCAAACCTTTGCGAATAACCAAATCGCTGCCAGCGTGGCCAAGATACTGCCAAAAACACTTACCAGTTTTTGAAGACCAGTATTGCGCCAGAATATTAGCAGAAATATCGCAATAAATAATTGCGCAATTACGGGCAATATTATCAGGTTCTCAATCATATATCGTCGTCTTCTGGCGTGTTTAAGTCGTCCAAATCATCTGACCCAAGAAGGGCATAAACCCGCTTTAACAATACAATGGCAAAGGATTGCAAACCAAAACTGATGACAATGGCAGTCAGGATCAGGGCTTGTGGAATAGGGTCGGCATAGAGATCTGTGAAAAAGTTTGCGGTTTCGTCAATCACCGGCGGCTTTCCCTTAGTAATTCTACCCAGGAGAAAAATAAGTAAATTCACTCCATAGCCCAGAAAAGTAATGCCCAGAAGAAGTTTTACCATGCTTCTGCGCAGGATCAGAAAAAACCCTGCGGAATAAAGCACTCCTATCAATAAAACCAATACTAATTCCATACTATCCTAATCACTATATTGACTGATCGTAAATAAAATTGTCAATACCACACCAACCACCACCACATAAACACCTAAATCAAAAAACAGTGCGGATCCAACCATCCCAATCACTGGAATAGGTTCGTCCATCCAAAGCCCAGTCATAACCGGCAGGCCAAAAAACAGCGGAGCAACCATGCTGCTTGCCGCAATCAATAAACCAAAAGGCACAAAAATTCGGGGGTGATATTTTAATAAGCGCATAGTGCTGTCCGTCCCATTACTAAAGCTGTGCAGTACAAAAGCAATGGAAGCGACCAGCCCGCCGACAAACCCTCCTCCTGGGTGATAATGCCCTCTCAGCAACACAAATACTGAAAACAGCAACAGGATAGGAAGCATATATTTCGTGGCGGTTTGTAAGATTTGACTTTTCATTTCCTGATTCTCCTATTCTTTGTCCGAAGGTTTCAGCCTCAATTTCAACAAACTATATACACCTATGGCGGCGATACTCAATACCACAATTTCAAACATGGTATCAATACCCCTAAAGTCAACCAAGATCACGTTGACCACATTCTTTCCTTTCGCAAGTCGATAAGCATTGTCTCCATAAAAGGAGCTGATCTGGTTGTTTTCTGGTTCATTGAGTACGTGCAGAGCCGAAATCGCAATTACCAATCCGAAACCAATGGCCAATACCGCATCCCTGAACTTAACTCGGCTATTTGCAAATTTAAGAAAGGGAGGAAGGCGAAATAAAACCAACACAAACAATACCACTGTCAGTGTGTCGATTGTAAATTGCGTCAATGCCAGGTCGGGCGCACTGTAAAACACAAAAAACAAACAAAGGCAATACCCTACTACGCTTGAAGCTACTACTGCTGTAAGTCGGGAGGGAGTGGTGATGGTCAGATATACCCCCAGCATCATCACAATGGAAACACAGATTTCATACGCCGTAACGGAAGAGATCTTTTCCATATCCACAGGTATCAACCCTATTTTTATTAACTTATAACAAACTACCACGCCAGCAAAGGCAACAATCCGGAAAAGGTATGATCGCAAGTATCCATTATGCCAATATTCGGTGTATTTTGCTGATAACCGGAGTGAAAGGCGATTTATTCTGCTGGTAAGGGTGTAGGTGGAAAACCGTTGAAAACTCAATAGCCAGGCTTGTTTTTCGTTGGATGGTTTGAGTATAAAGTAAAGCAGGATTCCCGAAACCAACGTAATAACACTGAGCAGCAAAACCAAATTGAAGCCGTGCCAGATTTTGAGTGAGCCGTCAATGGGCTGCCCCGCCATAGCCTTGGCTGCCGGTCCGATTAGGCTGCTGTCAACAATTGCAGGGAAACTGCCAAACAATACTCCGAGAATAGCCAGCAAAAGTGGGGCGCCCCACATCAAAGGGTGAGGAAGGTGTACCCCGGAAAACTTTTCCGGCAGCTTTCCAAAAAAGGGTCGGATTCCTGCTAAAAACCCGCCACAAAGCAAGAAAACATTTGTGAGTAAGGCCAGACCGGTAAGGCCAATGGCCCAGATTCCGCTTTGATTGAGGGTGCCTTCATAAATCAGGTCCTTTCCAATAAAGCCAAAAGTTAGCGGAAGCCCTGCGCTGGAAAGTGCAGCCAAAACTCCGGCGATAGAGACAGGAAGCAAAACTTTCCCCAATCCAGACAGTTGGGTGATATCCCTGGTGCCTGTTTCGTGATCAATGATTCCTGTAACCAGAAACAATGTGGCTTTGTAAAGTGCGTGGACCAGAATAAAAACGGTTGCCGCCAAAATTGCTTCCCTGGTGCCTATTCCGATCAAAAAAACCATTACGCCCAGGGCAGAAATTGTAGTATAAGCGAGTATGCTTTTCAAATCCGTCCTGAAAATGGCAAGAAACGCGGCGTATAACATCGTTACCCCGCCTATGATCATAAGCGGATAAGTCCACAAATCCGTTTCGCCCAGCACAGGAAATAGCCTTGCCAAAAGAAATACTCCTGCTTTTACCATAGTGGCCGAATGCAGGTAGGCGGAAACCGGTGTAGGAGCTTTCATTGCTTCAGGTAACCAGAAATGAAATGGAAACTGAGCTGATTTAGTCATTGCCCCGGCAAAAATCAAAAAGAGAATAAGTCCATACAGACTATGATTTTTGATAAACTCGTTCGACAGCACCATTTCCTGAATGGAATAGGTGCCGCTCAGGTGTCCCATTAGCACTAATCCAGCCATCAATAAAAAGCCGCCGCCACCGGTGACCCCAAGCGCTATCAGTGCGCTTTTTCGCGAATCTGCCTGATTATTGTTGAATCCTATAAGAAAAAATGAACTAATGCTGGTAAGCTCCCAAAAAATGAAAAGCAATAAGATATTATCTGCCAGAACCAGCCCCAGCATTGAGGCCATAAAAAGGCTCAGATAGCCATAAAATCGATCAATGTATGGGTGTCCCTTCAAGTAAGGTGCTGCATAAAAAAAGATTAGTGTACCTATTCCTGTGATAAGCAAAGCGAATAAAAGCGCCAGACCGTCCAGATAAAAATCCAGATTTAAGCCTACTGATGGTACCCAGCTTGTACTGAATCGTATCGCTTGCCCTGAGGCAACTTCAGGAATATAAGTCAGAAAATAGGCAAACAACAGCAAAGGTAAAAATCCCGTAACTACCGAAAGCCGGCCACGAAAATAGCGCCCAAACGGTATAAGGAAGATAGCAAATAATAGCCCTGATAAAACAGCAAACAGCATAGTTGTTGTTTAGTATTGGAAAGCCACTAAAATATACAAATTTTGGGAGATTTGTATTTAAAGCGCAAAAAAACTAAGTTTGCGATTGTTATCAACTTGTGTTTCAGAATATTTATTACATATACATAATTCAATGAACGAGAAATTAATGGCCCGAAGCGAGGGTAAGTGTGAATTGTGTCGTAGAGATGGTGATTTGACGACATTTAAAGTGCAGCCAGCACATTATGAAAATAATGATGTGCTTATCTGTGCATCGCTCATTCCTCAAATTGAAGGTGCTGAGCCTCTTCAGCCAGCAGATTGGGCCTTCCTGCCTGACTCAATGTGGAGCGAAGTGCCTGCTATCCAAGTGTTGTCATGGCGAATGCTTAATCGCCTAAAAAGTGAAAGTTGGGCTTCGGAGGCTTTGGATATCCTATATTTGGATGATGAGACCCTTGCCTGGGCAAAAGATTGGTCAGGTCCAGAAGATCCTGCCACACCAGCCGAACAACATAAAGATGCGTTTGGAAACATCTTGCAAAATGGAGATTCGGTGGTTTTGACCAAGACCCTGGATGTCAAAGGCAGTTCCATCAGCGCAAAACTGGGAACCGTTGTCCGCAACATCAGGCTGGTGGAAGATAATCCCGAACAGATTGAAGGCCGGGTAGAGGGCCAGCAGATTGTGATTCTAACCAAGTTTTTGAAAAAACAGAGTTAGGGCAATCAGTGACTCATTTTAAACTAATAATGGGAGCGCTTGGGTTATTTTGATTATACCAAACCTGTACAGGCATGGGGGTTTGGTGATATATCCATTGATATATTCCCTGCGTTTGTATATTTGGTATATCTGCTTGTATAAACTCTTCGAAATCAAATGGAATATCTACAATTTCATGGATCCTTTTTGCTATGGCTTCCCGCGAAGGAGCGTTGAATCGCGTGCTATTTAGCGTGCCCATGATACTTTGGAATTCCGGCCTGAACACTCCGCTCGATCGATAATAAGCGCCTTCAAAAGCCCCAACCGTTGATTGATAAAGAGGATGTTCGATATAGTGCTTCCATTTGATCAGCTCTGGGTTGTCGGTGGTATCCACATTTGGCTTTTCCGCAACCCTTGACATAGGATACAGGTGGGCAATTGGTTCGTCCACATATTCATCTGCAAGATTGGCGAAGGTATGCGCAACCTCGTGGACAGCTACCCGGTCTGCACTGGGATGGGTAGAAACGACGGCAAAACTTCCTCCTGCCCCTCCATAACGGTCGTCATTTACAATAACTACTTTCAGGTGTGCCTGGCTAATAGGAAGCGCCTTAGTTATATAGTTGTTTACTGCAAGGGGGCTGCCGATCATCAATAATCTCTCTATCTCATCGTGAAAATAAGCATTGAATTTCGTTTGGCTATCAATAGATGAGAACCCCCTGACAGCTCCTCTTCGCTTGGACTCGGCATATATAACATGTATATTAAAGTGATCCTTATAAAGCATGAAGGGCTCTATACTAAAAAGGAAATCAACCAGTCTTTGTACTGCTGCATCATAAGCACCACCTATTTGAAGGTCAGATTGAATAAAACCATCGCCCAATACAACCAAGTTGACGGTATTACTTCCGTGGTATTTTATGATTCTAACATCTCCGTCCCTATAATAACCTTCCAGTAGGTCCACCTTTGGCTTAGTTTTCTCGGGGGTAGGATCTGATTTTTTTGAACAGGAGATAGTGAATAGAAAAAAAATGCTGCCCACACACATTAGGGCATAGACAACACTTTTTTTTATCGCAAAATTGATCTTTTCGGGCTTCACCTTTTTCTAATTATAAATAATTAATAATATAAGTCATGCGCTAAATAGTAATCCCAAAGTTATAAGAAAAGAATTAAAAGCCAATATTAATGGGCTGTCTCCACTCATTTTTCCATTTTATAGAAAACCCGGAATTAATATTTCCTGTACTTTCCAATAATTTGCCCACAAATGACAGCTGAACATTATTGTTTACCATTGCACTGACATCTACTTCCCTTAGCAAATCCCCATTGGCATCAAATGCCTTCAGTTTATAGGAAACCGACCTTGGTGACGGGGTTTTTCCTAAAAAATGATGAAACCGAATATTATTAGATGTGGAAAAATCAGGCATAAAGACCAGCTTTTCCTCTTGTTCCGTCAAATCACCGCCTACATCAAACGGCTGACTATATGGAAAATAGACTGTCTTCTGAATATTTTCTACTTCGATTTTCTGGACTGAAGTAAGCCCATGGGTATCTGTAAACTCAAAATTCACCTCACTAAAATATCGTTCCATTTCCAGATCCATATTCAGGTCTGCATCAATTTCAAGTTCAGAAATAAGTGTACCATAAACAACAGCAGATTTTTTCAGTAGTTTTTGGTAAATAAAAAACTCATTCGCTTTACTTAATGAAGTAGGAAATATCAATGGTTCCTCAGAAAAGTTTGCAATAAATGATATAAAGTATTCACCATCTGACAATTTAAATGTCAGCTCAGGCAGTACTTGGTCCGAGTTTATTGATTTTTGCCCAGCCTGTACCAAGCTGCTGTCTATTGCATTGAAAACATGATAATGAATAGTGCCATCTCCCAAACCCAAGGGGTCAATTTCCGGACCCGGGTAAACCCCATACATTGCAAAGTTATCTATACTAAAGGTTCCTGCGTTAGGATTATACGTTTTACCTTCTGGTCTTTGTGACCCCTCCTTTACTTTTATTTTTACATGGAATGAATCGAACCCCTCCTCAAGGAGAATAATTCCATTCAAATCAAATTCGAAAGTCTTTTGGCTGGTTGATGATAAGAGGTCATTAACTTCGGAAATGATAGAATAGTCACTATCTGATCCAAAAGAATATGAAATGGAAAAATCTTTGGGGCCGGTATCTGAACTGGAGGCATCAAATCTAATTTTTGCTATTTCTGCTACATTTATAACTGGCATTGAAATCGTAATCTCATCTGCTCCGGTAATATTTATAGCTTTACCTGCTTCGTAAGTAGAAAATTTAACGCCATTTTTATAACTATTATTGCTTCCTCCATTCATATTAAGCAATGAAATCCCGGCGTTTGATGTATCAACACCTATATCTGGTTTCAAATCCTCATTATTGAACGTCCATAAATAAAGGATTTGCTCGCTTTCTGAAGGTGATACATTGCCATAGCTTACTTGGGTCCAATTTGGGTCGCCGCCCGGACCATTCCCATAATAATTGGTCATCAATGGGTTTACCCGGGCTTCAAAAGGTTTGATCCGAAACGTAACATTTCTCCACGCTTCATCTCCGCTACCAATACCAATCTGTCCATCCTTTTTGCAGGAGGACATGGCGCCAAACAGCAGTAATACCACTACCGTAAGGCTCATCACATTTTTCATTCTCATAATTTTACACTTTTTGTTTATAAATTATTAATAAATTTATAACAAAGGTATAAAATTTAAGATTTAAATAAAAAAATTGATTATTAGTTGTTTTTTGGTTTAAGGGAGTTCCAGCCCTGTGCGGTAATGGGATGAGCCACCCCAGATTTGGAAATTAGATCACAACCGTCTGAAACATCTGTAATATGACCGATTATGCTGATCTCCATAGAATTTTTCAACTTATCGTATTCTTCCTGTTTTACAGTGAACAATAATTCATAATCCTCA
>DATGNG010000314.1:0-2303 GCA_035306865.1 Sphingobacteriaceae bacterium | reverse complement strand
GGTTATCATGATTTTCCCTATTCACTATGTATTTCCGTCAATGACCAGATCGTTCATGGGTTTCCCAGTGAATATGTGATCAAAGAAGGTGATATTGTATCGGTAGATGGAGGAGTCACTTATAATGGGTATATTTCCGATTCGGCTTACACCTTTGCTATAGGTGATATCACACCAGAGGTCAGACAATTGCTGGATGTTACCATGGAATCCCTTAATCTTGGCATTGAGCAGGCGGTAGCTGGCAAAAGGGTAGGCGATATCTCCAGTGCAATCCAGGACTATGTAAATCAGTTTGGTTATGGCATTGTCCGGGAGTTGGTTGGTCATGGGGTAGGTTATAAATTGCACGAAAAGCCCGATATCCCCAATTATGGGAAAAAGGGTTCAGGGATAAAACTGGAAGAGGGATTGGTCATTTGCATAGAACCAATGATCAATCTGGGCAGGGCAGGAGTCAAGTTCTGGGATGATGGGTGGACAGTAAGTACAGTGGACGGCAAACCTTCGGCGCATTACGAACACATGGTCGTGGTCCGAAAAGGTCAACCGGAAGTTTTGACTACTTTCCAGCACATTGAAAATGTTTTGGTTAAAAAGAGTTGAAAAGAATTATTTTTTTTCATATCTTTGCATCCCTGTTTGTTGCAGGTTGTATGTATATAATAATCAATACTGTATATGGCTAAGCAGGCCTCGATAGAATTAGACGGAGTAATCAAAGAAGCACTTTCCAATGCGATGTTTCGCGTTGAATTGGAAAATGGGCATGAAATTATTGCGCATATCTCAGGCAAAATGAGAATGCACTACATCAAAATCCTTCCGGGTGACCGGGTCAAACTGGAGATGTCTCCCTATGACTTGTCAAAAGGACGGATCACTTATAGGTATAAATAAAATAATCGGCTTCTTCCGGCCACTAAAGTATAAAATAACGAAGAGATGAAAGTAAGAGCATCCATCAAAAAGCGCAGTGCGGATTGCAAAATTATCCGCCGTAAAGGCAAGGTATTTGTAATCAACAAAAAGAACCCTAAGTTCAAACAACGTCAGGGTTAATTCAATTATTCTAATCGCTCAGTAAACATATGGCAAGAATCGCAGGTATAGATTTACCAAAAAACAAAAGAGGAGTAATTGGCCTGACCTACATTTTCGGTGTTGGCCGTTCTACCGCACAAGACATCCTGGATAAAGCAGGAATTGGATACGATGTAAAAGTTCAAGACTGGAATGATGAACAGCTTACCGCTATCCGTACAATTATCACTGAAGAAATCAAAGTCGAAGGGTCACTTCGTTCAGAGATTCAGTTGAATATCAAACGCCTCATGGATATTGGGTGCTACCGTGGCCTCCGTCATCGTAAACACCTTCCAGTGCGTGGTCAGCGTACCAAGAACAACTCCCGTACACGTAAAGGTAAACGGAAGACTGTTGCAAACAAGAAGAAAGCTACTAAATAATTGATTTGAGAAATGGCTAAAAGTAAAAAAGCAACTAAAAAAAGGATTGTGGTTATTGAGCCTGTTGGTCAGGCACACATCAATGCAACCTTCAATAATATCATTGTCACCCTTACCAATAACCAGGGTCAGACTATTTCATGGTCCAGCGCTGGTAAAATGGGGTTCAAAGGTTCTAAAAAGAACACTCCCTATGCTGCTTCTCAGGCAGCAGCAGATTGTGGTAAGGTAGCACATGATTTGGGATTGCGCAAGGTTGAAGTGTTTGTTAAAGGTCCTGGATCAGGACGTGAGTCTGCTATCCGTACCTTACAGAATACAGGTATCGAAGTGACCACTATCCGTGACATCACTCCACTTCCTCACAATGGTTGTCGCCCTCCAAAACGCAGACGCGTTTAATCAGAGGGTACTGAAGAGTAAATTAACAATTTTTTTAAAGCTAAGATTCTTCAGCAAAGGCTGAATGATACTTTAAAACAACATTTTATGGCAAGATATACCGGACCTAAGTCCAAAATCGCCCGGAAGTTCAGAGAGCCCATCTTTGGGCCTGACAAGGCATTAGAAAGAAAAAATTATCCTCCGGGACAACACGGAGCATCCAAAAGACGCGGCAAGCAATCTGAATATGCCGTTCAGTTGCTGGAGAAGCAAAAGGCGAAATATACTTATGGTGTATTGGAACGCCAATTTGCCAACCTGTTTGACAAAGCGTCTTCCAAGCAGGGAATTACAGGGGAGATCTTCCTCAAATTGCTGGAAGCCCGTCTTGACAATACCGTTTATCGTTTGGGTATTGCCCCCACGCGTTCAGCAGCCCGCCAACTGGTG
>DATGNG010000313.1:0-3062 GCA_035306865.1 Sphingobacteriaceae bacterium | reverse complement strand
CTACGTTAAATGGTTTTTCGATGGGGCTTTGATTGGCTGCTTCAATGCCCATGGAAATGACTTTCCGGGTTTCCAATGGATCGATGATCGCATCCACCCACAAACGCGCAGCCGCATAATATGGTGTGGTCTGAGATTCGTAACGGGCTGTGATCTCATCCAGGAGTTTGGTTTCGTCTTCCGGAGTAATCGTTGTCCCCATGGCTTTTTGGGAGGCGGTTTGGATCTGGAGCAGGGTTTTTGCTGCTTGGGATCCACCCATTACAGCGATCTTGGCTGATGGCCAGGCCACGATCAGGCGGGGATCATAGGCTTTGCCACACATGGCGTAATTGCCGGCTCCATAGGAGTTGCCCACGATCACAGTAAATTTGGGGACGACGGAATTGGCTACTGCATTGACCATTTTTGCCCCATCTTTGATAATGCCCCCATGTTCGGAGCGGCTGCCCACCATAAAACCGGTGACATCATGCAGGAATACCAGAGGAATCTTTTTTTGATTGCAATTCATGATAAATCGGGTGGCTTTGTCTGCCGAATCCGAGTAGATCACACCTCCAAATTGCATTTCCCCTTTTTTGCTTTTTACTACTGTCCGCTGATTGGCCACAAATCCTACTGCCCATCCATCGACTCGACCCAATCCACAGATCAGGCTTTGTCCGTATAGGGCTTTGTATTCCTCAAACTCTGAGTTGTCGCAGAGTCTCAGGATAATGTCTTTCATGTCATATTGCTTCTCGCGCGAAGTCGGCAAAACACCATATATCTCTTTTTCATCCAGCTTTGGGGCTGCGGCTTTGATTCGATCAAAGCCAGCATCCTTGGGTTTGCCAAGCATGGACATGATATTTCGTATGGAATCCAGGCAACTTTGGTCATCCGGATGTTTGTAGTCGGTTACACCTGAGATTTCACAGTGTGTGGTGGCACCACCCAGAGTTTCATTGTCAACGGTTTCGCCAATTGCCGATTTGACGAGATAAGATCCGGCCAGGAATACTGATCCGGTTCCATCAACGATCATGGCTTCATCGCTCATGATCGGAAGATAGGCACCTCCGGCAACACAGGAACCCATAATGGCTGCGATCTGAACAATGCCTTCGCTACTCATGCGGGCATTGTTGCGGAAAATGCGGCCAAAATGTTCTTTGTCCGGGAAAATTTCATCCTGCATGGGCAGAAAGACTCCTGCGGAATCCACCAGATAAATTATGGGCAGGCGGTTTTCCATGGCGATTTCCTGGGCCCGCAGATTTTTCTTGGCGGTCATAGGAAACCATGCTCCGGCTTTGACAGTGGCATCATTGGCGACCACTACACATTGTCTGCCGGAGACATAACCAATGCCGGCAACTACTCCCGCAGAGGGGCAACCTCCATATTCTGAATACATGCCATCGGCAGCCAGCGCTCCTATTTCAAGCCATGGGGCATCTTTATCCAGTAGATAACTTACCCTTTCCCGGGCAAGCATTTTGCCTTTATCCTTTTGTTTTTGGGCAGACTTTTCTCCACCCCCTTTATATACTTTTCTAAGTCGGTTTTTTAGATCAGAAACAGCTAATTTATTGGTGTCCTCGTTTTGATTGAATTCTAAATTATTCATGTGGCAAGATACCATTTATTCAGAAAATAAAATAAAAATACTTGGGTTACCTTTTCGGGTTACCGGGTATATACCATTGTATGAACAAATTTGTTTTAACCACAAAAAGAAAATTAACAATGAAAAATGTATTCAAATTTGGTTTCCTGGGATTGGCCATCGCTGTTGGAACCGCTGCTTGTAACTCTGCTACCAGTGAATCAGAAAACACTGCTGATTCTTTGGAAACTGTGATCGAAGAATCTATTGAAGCTACAATTGATTCTCTTGATTCTATCGGTGATGCAGCTATTGATTCCCTGGATTCTTTGACAAACGACTAAGAACAGAGGCGCCAAATTAGCACAAAGAGACCGTCTCGGAAATAACCGAGGCGGTTTTTTTTGGCACCTTCAATAAACTTTTACGAAAACACAAATTCCTCAAATTCATACAAATTTGGGGAATTTGTGTTTTGCAAAATTCAAATACTGAAAACTCAAATACTAAAAGTTCAAAGCATTGAACCTTACGACAGGTTACTTCAATTCCAGGAATTTGTTGTATTCGATCTCTTTGGGTTGAAGTTTGACCAGTTTTTTGAGGTGGTCAAATACTTTCAGAGCCTTGGCTTCTTCGAACAAACGGTTGGCCTGTTCTTTGTCTTGCAACAACTGCATGGCGTATTGGGCCAATTCTTTTTCACTGGGTTCGCCCTGACCGTACATGCGCAATTGGGCAGCGATGCGGCCTTTGGCCAGCTCCAGCACTTCCTCATATTTGACTTGCAGGTCATTATTTCGGATTATCTGATTTTCAATCAGCGTCCATTTAAGGTTTT
Source organism: Sphingobacteriaceae bacterium (assembly GCA_035306865.1). Lineage (GTDB taxonomy): Bacteria > Bacteroidota > Bacteroidia > Sphingobacteriales > Sphingobacteriaceae > DASRQK01. Next base: position 627 of record DATGNG010000313.1, on the reverse strand, counting down.
TTAGGAAATCAGCAAAGCCTTCTTCCAATTCCGCCTCTCCAATTTCCGGATTGGTGGCTTTCAACCATCTTTTCAAGAAATCTTCCGGCAGATCTACCTTCACTTTTTCCATTCCTTGGGTGTAGATGTCGTTTTGCAGTTTCTGTTCTGCATTCTGCTCCAACATTCCCTCCACCTCTTCACGGACTTTGGCTTTGAACTCTTCTTCATTATTTACCACTCCTGCACCAAATAATTTGGTGTAGAAATCTTCATTAAGGTCTGCTTCCTCCAAACGATTGATGTTCTTGACCTCCAGTTTGAATTCAGTGGTTTCCAACGCTCCGGCCTCTTCATCTGAAATTCCTAACACTCGGCTGATATCTTCCTTTTTCAATGCTTTGGCAAGGTCGATCACCAGTTCACTGTCCTTTTTCAACCCGATGAGTGATTTTTTGATTTTTTTATCCTCCACCAGATCCATTCGCAACGAAACTGCTTTCTGGATACCATTTTCCAAAGGTTGTTGGTCAGCTCCCAATTGGGTGAGCTCGGCATAAAGTACATCCCCATCTTCGGAAACTTCCGGATTGGTCATTTTGCCATAACTTCTCCTCAGGCTTTTCATCCGTTCTTCCAGGGTCTTTT
>DATGNG010000312.1:0-4142 GCA_035306865.1 Sphingobacteriaceae bacterium | reverse complement strand
TTTGCCGTATTAATGGCTCTTTTTGGGTTTTTGTTTCTGAATCTTACTCAACCATCTGTTCATAAACCAAAAAGCAAAGGTGAGTTTGACCAACTGAATAAAACTTTTGATTCATTAAGGATTGAAAATCTTAATGCGGTCATACCGTACCTGGACAGTATGTATCAGCGCTATACACTTTCCCGAAATGTAAGGGGCAAGGGTCTGGTGCAGCTGAAAATTGGTGACATCCATCAGCAAAAGGCTCAATTCCAGGCAGCTCAGGAGGCTTATGAAGAAGCATTGGAGATTTTTAATACGATTGGCGATGAGCTGAACCTCGGTATGGCATATTCCGGATTGGGGACTGTGCTGGGCCGGCAGGGAAACCTGACCGTGGCCAATGATTACCTGATTTCAGCCCTTGAAATCTTTGAAAAACACCAGTTTGATATGGGAATTGGGGGTATCTATATCAAATTAGGGGTGATCAATGTCATGCTCAGAAATTATGAAAGGGGCATCGAGCATTATAAGAAAGCACTGCCCTATGCGTTGAAAACGGACACACACAATGTCATCACCATCTATAATAATATAGGCGGGGCCTATCTTTACATGGATAGTCTGGACAGAAGTATCCCGTTTTTTGAGCAGGCCTTATCTTTTGCCACGAGCGAAAAATTTGGGGAGGCCCAAACCTTAGCCCTTTCCAACCTGGCTTTGACCTATAATAAACGAGGGGATAAAGCACAGGCCATACATTACTATGAACGGGCGATAGAACTGGCGGAAAGGCATCAGATGCTTGATCAGGTATTGCTGATAAGAACCAATAAGATACGTATCTTTTCGGAGGAGAATCCGATACAGGCAAAAATAGAATTGGCGGATGTATTCCAATCCGCAGACAGCCTCAAATTATATTCGATTGCGATCGCTACCATCAACCAACTAATTGATCTCAATAAAGAGGTGGGTACGGATAAGGAAACCATTCATTGGTTGGAGGAGAAAGTAAGGGTAGCGGGTATTATGTATGACGAGTCCAAAGCAAGGGAAATAGCAGAGGTACAATCTTTATACGAACTCAACAAATCCCAGGAAGATTTAGCCGTTCTCCACGAAAAAATAATTGCGAACAGAAAAATGAATCTGTACCTGGCTACCCTGATCCTGACCCTATTGACCGGACTGATTATTGTATTCAGCCTCAACCGTCGAAGAAAACGAATAAATGCAATGCTGAAATTGCGGGAGAAAGAGTTGGAAGAGAAGGACCGTGTAAAAGATCGATTATTTTCTATCATAGGTCATGATATCAAGGGTGCATTTTCTACCCAATCCATGTGTCTTGGATTGTTTGAGGATAAATTTCAAGAGCCTGAACCCGATGTGGCAGTTTTGCTGGATGCTATGCGCAATAACCTGAATGAGGTCAATCATATCCTTGATACTTTACTGCATTGGGGCAAGGTTCAGATCAAAGGAGTTCACCTGAATCGGCAATTATTCGGGGTCAATGAAGACATCCATGCTTTATTTGAGCAGTTTTCGGTCAATTCATCCTTGAAGGGACAGAAGCTGGTCAATTTGCTGCCACCCGGCACAGCTGTATTTGCCGATCGCGATCATTTTAAATTTATATTGAGAAACCTGATTGCCAATGCCATCAAATACTCCTTTAAGGGAGGAACCGTCAAGGTTGGCTTGCATGCTACCCTCACACCCGATACCACAACCATTTATATCAAAGATGAGGGTATAGGAATCAAGGATGAAATAAAGGACCAGGTTTTCAAACCCTTTCACGAAAGCCAGGAAGGAACAAATAAGGAGCTGGGCAATAGTCTGGCCCTGATGATCTGTCAGGAGTTTATGACCCTGAATCAAGGCCGCATTTGGTTTGAAAGTAATGAAGGTCCTGGAGTGACGTTCTTTGTGCAATTTCCAGATCGGGTACACTAAGGCGAAATACATATATTGATTTTCCGGAAAACTGATTTCCCCATATTTGTATGAATTTGGGGATTTGTGTTTTTGACGGAACACAAACTCTGCAAAAGCCTCTCTTTTTGCGAGATCTTGTCTTTGGAATCTTGGGTTGAAGCGATCAGGGAATGATTTTTAACGGATTCCGGCAGAATGGAATTGAAGATCGTATAGTTTTTTATAAGCTCCGTCGCGGGCGAGCAGTTCCTGATGACTTCCCATTTCCATCATCACACCCTTATCCAGTACAATAATTTTATCCGCCCTCTGAATAGTGGAAAGCCGATGGGCTATCACAATGGAGGTGCGTCCTTTCATCAGGGCTTCTATGGCCTGCTGAATCAGCTCCTCAGTCTCCGTATCTACGGACGAAGTGGCTTCGTCCAATACCAGGATCCGGGGGTCATGCACCAGCGCACGGATAAATGAAATCAGCTGTGCCTGTCCGGAGGAAAGTGTTGCCCCTCTTTCCTGGACGATATAGTCGTATCCACCTGGCATTTGCATGATAAAATCATGAGCTCCAACCTGCTTGGAAGCCGCAATAATTTGTTCCTGGCTAATCGTTGGCTCATGAAGGCTGATGTTATTGGCAATAGTGTCCGAAAACAAAAACACATCCTGGAGAACTGTCCCAATCGTCCGTCGCAGATAATTGAGCTCATACTTTCTGATGTCTTCACCATCCAGCAGGATTGATCCTTGATTAATCTCATAAAAGCGACTCAGAATATTGATTACCGATGACTTTCCTGCCCCGGTTGCACCCACCAACGCCAGAGTTTCACCCGGCGCAATCCTAAAATTAATATCTTTCAGCACCCAATTCTCTCCCCGGTAAGCAAACCAGACCTTATCAAACACAATTTCTCCACGAATATGATCGGGTTGTAGCGCCCCCTTATTTTCAGTGATTTCATCAGTATCCAATACTTCAAAAATCCGTTCGGCACTGACCATACCCATTTGAAGGGTGTTAAATTTGTCCACCAATTCCCGAATGGGCCTAAAAATCATGTTGATATACATGATAAAAGCGACGACCACACCCGGCGAAATCTCCGCGGCCAAAATAGATTTCGAACCATACCAGACAAGCAGACCCAGCGCAATCGCCATAATAATTTCGATCACCGGAAAAAAGATAGAAAAGTACCAGTTGGCCCGGATATGTGCATTCCTGTGCTGTGCATTGGCCGCCTTGAACTTGTTCATTTCCTGCTCTTCCCTGGCAAAGTATTGGATGATGCTTACTCCCGTGATATGCTCCTGCAAAAAAGTATTGAGATTGGATACCCATTTCCTGACATCCTGAAAAGCCGATTTCATGGCCTCCTTGAAAATATAGGTGGCCACAATCATAATAGGCATAGGAATCAAAACAATCAGGGTAAGCCTCCAGTCCGTGTAAAACATCACCCCGAGTATCACGGCAAGCTGCAATAAATCCCCAATTATCTGGATCAGTCCTTCGGAGAAAATATTGGCAATGGTTTCCAGGTCGGATACTGTTCTTGTAATCAGCCTGCCAATAGGTGTATTGTCAAAATATTGCAAACGCAATCGGGTGATATGGTTGAAGACATCGATACGCAGATCCCGGATGACGGATTGGCCCAGGGTATTGGTCGTCAGGGAATGAAAATAACGGACTATGCTTTGCAGAATCAGCAAGGCCATCATAACCAATAACATCCAGGTCAAACCACCCGTGTCATTGGCCAGGATATACTTGTCCAGGGTATATTCCACCAGTATGGGCATGGCAGGTGAAATACCCGCCATCAGAACGGTCAAAAATATGGAAACAATCAGAATCCCCCGATAAGGACGGAGGTACCGGGTGACCCGACGCAGAATATCAGCATCTCCATTCTTCATTACAAATTCGCCAGCACCTCCCTCAATTGTTCAATACTAAGTTCATGTTCCACAATTTGGCCGTTTGGCCTGACGACAATAATTCTTGGCAAGGCTGTCAGGTATAACTGATCGATAGATGCTTGTCGGGTTTCGGCCCGAACCATATAGCTGTTTTCCAAGCCCATTTGATCCGAAAGTGGCTTCCAGTCACTCATCCTTGTATCAAGTGAGAAGTGAAGCAGGGCTGCATTTTCATGATCCCTCACCGCGCCAGCAACCTCTTCCAATTGGGCAACAGCTTTTGGGTC
>DATGNG010000311.1:0-5237 GCA_035306865.1 Sphingobacteriaceae bacterium | reverse complement strand
GGTGTAAAATGTACTGAAATCGCTGACATTTGCTACCCCGATCAAAGCTACTGCGCCCAGGATATGCGCGATCCCCAGCACCCGTTCTGCATTGACCCACCGATCGGCTATAATGCCCAGTAGGCCCGGCATGAAGACCGAGGCAATCCCCATAGTGGCATATACTGATCCAATCTGCATACCGGAAAACCCAAGGTTGGCTCCCATATAGCCACCCAGGGAGATAAGCCATGAGCCCCAAACAAAGAATTGCATGAAGCTAAGGGCAGTAAGTCTGATTTTTGTCGACATATTTTCGACTGGTTTTAGGTTAGTGAATCTTTATTGTTGCTAATTTGATTTTCTTCTGCTGATTTCATCCCTGATTTTGGCGGCTTTTTCGTAGGATTCGTTTTCTATGGCTTTGATCAGGTTTTCTTCGAGCTGCGCATCTGTCATACCTGAAAAGGAGAGCGGCTGGCCAGAAGGTGTGATTTCAGGGCCTATGGAGCTGGCATCCATGTTTTCCAGAAATGCAAAATCTCCTTCGTCTATAATAATGCCGGAGGAGGATAGCAAAAACTCAAAGGTATAAATAGGCACATTAAAACGAATTGCCAATGCAATGGCATCCGAAGTTCGGGCATCTATTTCTGCGGTTTTGCCATTGCCACTGCAAATCAGTTTGGCATAAAAAATCCCATTGACCAGATTGTAGATCAGGATTTCATCTATGTGTATATGAAAGGTATCGGCAAAGGTTTTGAAAAGATCGTGGGTAAGAGGCCGGCTGGGTGTCATTTTTTCGATTTCAATAGCAATGGCCTGGGCTTCAAACCCACCGATAATCACAGGCAGCCTTCTTTTGCCAGAAACTTCCCCAAGCACCAGAGCATAGGCCCCCACCTGGGTCTGACTATGTGAAAGTCCCACAATTTCAAGCTTGATCTTTTTCATTTGTGCCATAACCCAATTACTTGAACTTCACTTTTCAATTGCCCTTGTGAGCACGAATAGCTTCTGTCAATTTGGGTACGATCTCAAATGCATCTCCAACAATCCCATAATCGGCGACTTTGAAGAAAGGTGCTTCTGGGTCCTTATTGATCACCACAATGGTTTTTGAAGAACTCACACCCGCCAGGTGCTGGATCGCTCCCGAAATTCCGATGGCAATATACAAATTTGGGCTGACAGCTATACCTGTCTGGCCTACGTGCTCCGAATGCGGACGCCAACCAGCATCTGATACCGGTTTGGAACAGGCAGTGGCAGCCCCCAATACTTCGGCCAGCTCTTCTATCATACCCCAGTTTTCCGGTCCTTTCATTCCACGACCCGCAGATACTACAATTTCGGCATCTGGCAGGGATACTTTGTCCGTTGCACGTACAATCTCATTGATGACGGTTGCCAGATCATTGCTTTCCAGGGAAGGTTCAAAACCTGAAACAGTAGCAGTGCCCCCGTTTTCCCTCAATTCAAATGAGTTTGGATTGAGTGCGATCACTTTTTTGTCTGCCAGCAATTCGGCCTGGGCAAAAGCTTTTCCAGAAAAAGCGGTTTTTTTGATTTTAAATACCTGGCCATTGATCTCGGGTAAAGAGACGGCACCATCAGCCAAAGCCGCACCCATTTTAGCGGCTACCCTTGGCGCGAGGCCTTTGCCACTAAATGAATTTGAAAGTACAACGGTATTGGCTCCGATTTTTTCGGCAGCAGAAGCTATCACCGTGGCGTAGGCCTGATTGATAAACTTGCTCAACTGGGCAGAAGTAACATTCAATACGCTTGAAGCACCGTATTTACCCAAATCCTGCAACTCACTTTCTGCAACGTCTCCAATCGACAGGGCTGTCAAGTCGCTACCCAGGCTCTCTGCGATGGATTTTGCGTAAGAGACGATTTCATATACGGATTTTTTGAATTTGCCATCCGTGTTTTCTACATATACTAATACTGACATGATTTTCTATTTAAAATTAAATTACCCTTGCCTTATTGTGTAACAAGGCGACCAATTCATCCACATTATCGGCGTCAACCAGCGTTACTGAACCTCTGGGAGCCGGAGTCTCGTATTCCACAATCTTCGAAAGCTCCTCTACGGCCACCGGTTCTACCACATTCAGGGGTTTTGTCCGGGCACTCATAATCCCGCGCATATTGGGAATACGGGCGTCGGCCACCCCTTCTCCTGTACCTGCCACAAATGGCAATGGGATGGTCATGACCTCTTTTCCACCTTCGATTTCACGTTCTACTGTAGCGGTATCTCCATTGATGTCGATCTTTTTGGCAGAGGAAACAGAAGGGATACCCAACAATTCTCCCAGGAAGGAAGCAACTTGTGACCCGTTGTAATCTATGGACTCCTTGCCAGTCAGAATCAAGTCAAAATTATTGGCTTTGGCATATTCTGCAATTTGATTGGCCACATACCAGGCATCCCGCGGAGCTGCATTGATCCGGACAGCATCATCGGCCCCGGTAGCCAGGGCTTTGCGTATGCTGGCCTCTGTACTGGCCTCTCCTACATTGATGACGGTCACACTTCCGCCTCCGGCCTCAACCAGGCCTATGGCCTTGGAAAGCGCGATTTCATCATATGGATTGACAATATATTGCACTCCTGCCGTATTAAATACCGTGTTGTTCTCAGAAAATGTGATCTTTGAAGTGGTATCCGGCACATTACTAACACAAACTAATATCTTCATTATGATTGATTTTTATGATTTTTACAAACTTAAAAGAAAATTTCGAGATTATGGAATCAAGACTGGATAAATTAAGGGCATTTTTGGAGGAGAATCCACAGGATCCATTTCTGCATTATGCGATTGCAAGTGAATTGCTCAAACTGGGTGATAATGATGGTGCTTTGGCTGGTTTTGAAGGTATGTTGAGGGACTTTCCGGACTATGTCGGGACCTATTATCACCTGGGGAAATTGTACGAGGAGCTGGGCGATTTTGAGAAGGCGACGGTGACTTATCAGCAGGGAATGCAGGTGGCCCAAAAGGTCGGTGACCGCAATACCCTAAATGAGTTGCGGGGAGCCTTGATGTTGATTGCAGATGATGAGGAATAAAGTCCTTATGCATGCTGCAGGCAAAGGTTTTTGACCTTTTCTACCACATAATCGATTTCTTCCCGGGTGTTGAACCTGGAAAAGGAGAAGCGTACACAGGGACGGTCCGGATCGGATTTGATGGCGCTCAGGACATGGGAGCCGATATCCGAACCCGAACTGCAGGCACTGCCGCCTGAAGCACAGATACCTTCTATATCCAGACTAAATAACATCATATCCGCCATGTCGGTACAGGGGAAGGATACGTTGAGTACTGTGTATAGGCTGTTTGCGGGATCCAGATCTCCATTGAAACGAATATCAGCGATTTCGGCCCGCAGCCGGGCTATCATATAATCTTTCAGACCCTGAATATAATTGCGGTGTTCTTCCATATGGGCATAACTCAACTCCAATGCCCTGGCCAATCCCACTATGCCATAGACATTCTCTGTTCCCCCACGCATATTCCGCTCCTGTGCCCCGCCATAGATCATGGGATTGATTTTGGTGTCTTGCCTGATAAACAAGAATCCTACACCTTTTGGCCCGTGGAATTTATGTGCTGCGCCATTAATAAAATTGGCTGGAAGCTGTTGCATATCATGGGTGAAATGCCCCATGGATTGTACGGTGTCCGAGTGGAACAGGGCATGGTGTTCTTTGCATAATTCACCTACCCGCTGTATGTCGGTCATGGTACCGATTTCATTATTGGCTTGCATTAAGGAGACCAGCGACCGGGGACTATTGGCCAGTAATTGTGCCAATTGGTCTATATCAATATGGCCTTGCGCATCTACATCCAGCAGGCTCAATTTGATTCTGCCTTCTTTTTCCAGGGCTTCCAGGGTGTGCAGTACTGCATGATGTTCCAGGGGGGAAGAGATGGCATGGGTGAGATCATGATCTTTGATGGACCGGACAATGGCAAAGTTGTCGGCCTCTGTACCGCCGGAAGTAAAGAATATTTCTGCAGGTGAGGCATTGATCAGCCCCGCCACTGTTTTTCTGGCCTTTTCTACAATGGTTTTGACCTGGCGCCCCTTTGCGTGAATGGAGGAAGGGTTGCCATAATCGTTTTCCATAGTTTCTACCATGACCCGTACTACTTCAGGGTCTATAGCTGTGGTGGCTGCGTTGTCAAAATATACCTGCATACTGCAAAGATAGCGTTTTCCCTACAAAAAATCTTTATTTTTGTCTTCGCCTCCTTGCATTTAACAGGATGGATCCTGCCGAAAATAAGGCCACTCCCATAAAAAGGTAAGCGCCGAGGTCACCATAGCGCACGTAGAAGGTCAGGGATTCATTGAGGTTGATCTCCTGGGTAGCCGAATAAGGCACCTCCCATTCACTTTTCTGGATGACATCCCCCCTTTGATCAATAAATCCTGAGATGCCGGTGTTGGCCGAACGGGCTACCCAACGCCGGGTTTCAATCGCCCTTAGTCTGGCATAATCAAAATGCTGATCTTTTCCGGAAGTATTGCCCCACCATCCGTCATTGGTCACTATTGCAATAAATTGGGCGCCCTGGCGAACGTATTCGGTTACATAATTGCCCCAAATGGATTCATAGCAGATCACTGGTGCTACCCCGATGCCGCTTTGAGCATATAACACGGAGGCGTTTTCCTGGCTGCCATAACCTCCTGTGGTGCCTCCAAAGGCCCGGAACAGGGGTTTCATAAAGTTCAATGCCTGGCCAAACGGCAGTTTTTCAACCCCGGGTACCAGCTTGGATTTATGATAAAACTGGAGTTCGGGGGAGTTTTCGGTCATGACTACGGCATTGAAATGGTCATAATAAATCCCGTCCCAGAACCTGGCGGTCGGAGTTTCGGCCTCCGAATAGTTGCGGAAGCTTTCTATTCCAGATACGAGGCTGGCATTTTTGTAGGGTTCCAGAAATTGCTGCAAACGGTAAAATAGGGGGTGATCCCGAAATTCATCTTCATTATACCCAAAATAATGTGCGATGGCTGTTTCGGGCCAGATAATAAATTCGGTGTTTGTTTGCGCGACAGCTTCTGAAAGTTGAATGAGGGTTTCGATCTGTTGCTCGGGAGGGATTGGGCCAAATTTGCCGTATGGCTCCACATTGGGCTGCACTACCACCACTTCAGAAGGGTTGATGTTTTCTTCATAATTAGCATAAAGAAGAAGGGAAAGTGCGGTT
>DATGNG010000310.1:0-4617 GCA_035306865.1 Sphingobacteriaceae bacterium | reverse complement strand
GTATTCCGTCTGCAGGTTCGTAAATTGTTTCTTTCCTACACAACCGGAGAGGGAAATTACTGCCGCCACGGTCAAAATTGACAATATTCTCATAATTTTCATTTTAATAATGAACAGTCTATCCTATAAATATAAGGATTTCTATCAAATTATGCAAATATTTTGCCAAGTTATGATAAGCTCGTTTTTATTATAAATACGTTCTGATCACCTTAATGTTCCGGAGCAGCGCACTTGCCAACCAGCTCAAGAGCATGGTGGCTGCAAACGTGATCAGAAACATCAACGACATAAAATACACATCGTTGAAATTCTGGAATACATCAAGCCCTACCCATCTTTTGTGGTCCACGATGGCATTTGTCGAATTGATATATATTTCTTTATCAAATCGGGCAAAGGTCGTATAGGCTAATGAAGCATGATGCGCCACAACCATGACGGTAATGATGGACCGGAGGTAATTTATCCAAAGGGTTTTATTTGAGGTGGCCATGATCCTGAATCAATATTTAAACATCATGATCTTGAATCAGTACACAATACTATTAGTAGGATAGGGTCACTTTTCCGTAGGATGATGTGATCGCCAAGGAGCCGTTTCCTCCGCCGTTCCAGGTGCCGGTATATGATTTTGAGGTCCTGTTTCGTTCGGTAAGGCTGCTGATCCTGGTCCGGTCGTTGGCATATTGGAATTGACCGTAGCTAACGGAAACTTCAAAATCCAGTTTTGCCTGTGTATTTGGGATCACTTGGATGCCCGAGTAACTGGCTTTGATCCTGGCCCGCTTGATGTCCTTCCCCAGGCCGACTTCAAAACCACTGCTATATTTCAAAGATGCGGAAAATGTATCGTGTATCTGGCCGATGCTGCTGCCCGAGCAATAACTCATATCCAATTCTAAGTTATTTGCTGCGCCTAATGACAGCTTGCCATATTTGATATCAATGCTGCCTTCATCCAGCGTTTGGATCTCGGCACTGGAGTACAAAATACGGAGACGGTTGGCATCAGCATTCAGTTTTTTGGCTTTTAGAGAGCCGTACTGTACGGTCAGGTCCACCTTGCCATCCCTGTCCGGGATGATGGTTGCACCGTAACGGTTAATGATATTGATCCCAGTGAATTTGGGAAGATGGACTTCATAATCTATACTGAGGGAGCTCCGACCTGTATTGGTCAGGTTCGACCACCATGATTCTGACTTTTGTCCTATTTTCGTCTCAAAACTGATTACCTGACCCTGGGTGGAATGTACGATTTCCACCCGTTCCAGGGATTCTTTGGCCCTTTGGCGGGAGGACTCTTCGGTGCGGATGGTCACTACCACTTTGATCTGGTTGCGATCCCAATTGCTGAGTTGCACCTTACCATAGCGGTTGTTGATCTTGAGCTGATGGCTGGCATCCACCACAAAAGTTTTTTCTATGATTTTTTGTTCCTCAAAAGTATTGGCCGACTCTTCAGCGGCTGTTGCCGAAGCGTTTGTGCCAATAACCAACAAGGCGAATAGAATTAATATTTTGCTATACCTTTTCATTTTATTGTGATTTCTCATTTTATTATAACTTTTCATTTGGTGGGTTGTTTAATTTTGAAAGAATAATAAGTTGTTGGTTCAAAACCTCTGCCTGTGCCTGCAGATTCATGATCATGGCTACAAGTGTCCGTTCCTGATTGGGGCTGGATTCCAACTCTTTCTTCAGAGCGAGGTAATTGGACTCCATATAGGCCAAAGCCTCTTCAAACTCAGACTCCAGGCCCAGATTTTGGTTGGCAAACACCATGACAGAATCCTTTCGCAGCTTTACCAATTGTTGGTAATCGGCCCTGGCCGCCGCCAATTCGGGATTTATCCGGGCATAATCTTCGTAGCCCTGCTGCTTTCCATAGAAATAAATGGTGACTCCAAAGATTCCTGCCACCAATAAAGTAGCTGCAATTTTGAACCATTGGCTACGCCCCAAGCCGTTTTTTGCCGGGAAGGCTTTTTGCTTTTCCGCTTCCTGCTTTTCCGCTTCCTGCTTTTCAAGCTCGTCCAGGACCCCGTTCCACAGCGATCCAGGTATTTGCTGATCGTCAAACTCCTCCCTATGAGTGGCAATAAAATTTTTCAAATCTTTTTCCATGGTTTCCCCTGATTTTGCTTTCACTCCGATTTTGCTTTCTACGTATTACTAATCCGCTTTGAGCATTTCCAGCAATCGTTTTTTGCCTCTGATATATTGTGTTCGCGAGGTTGCCTTGCTGATCGACAAAATCTGCGCGATCTCCTCATGGTCATATCCTTCCAGCAGATATAAAACCAGTACCATTCGGTAGCCGTCCGGCAATTGATTCATAGCCGCTTTTATACGGTTAACTTCCCATTCTATATTTTGTGCGTCCTCCATGCTTTCTTCCTCTGCTTCCAGATGCTTTGCTGTTTCGGGAATATCTTCTGTCGTGATGATTGGCTCCCCTTTGATTTTCCGCAGGGCAGAAATAGATTTGTTGACCACGATCTGCTTGACCCAATATCCGAAACTGCTGTCTTCCCGAAACCTCTCTAAACGGGTAAAAACTTCTATAAACGCTTCCTGCACCACATCTTCCGCCTGCAATTGATCCCTCACGATGCGCAGGGATGTATTGTACATGGCCTTCGCATAAGCCTTATATAGCTTGTACTGCGAGATACGGTCACCCTGTTTGCAGGCGCGGACCAGTTCCATGTGTTTATTTTGCTGCGCAAATTCCAAAATCTATCGAAACTTTATTAATAGACGCTGGGCTTATGGCATATGTTGCATGCTCTGTGGGGATATTATGAAACTAATCGTGAAGTTTTTGTGAAATCCCTGCAACTTAAAGTATATTTGTTGCCCGCAAATAGTGGATATTGTGCTCGCAAATAGCGGGTAGTGATGGGTATTTTCCGGGTTTTTACGGAGGTAGTGCATAAAGAAAATGAAGTTATTCGATGTTTATCCGATCCAACCGATCGAGATTGTAAAAGGCCGGGGAAGCCGGATTTGGGATAAAAATGGTCAGGAATACCTGGATTTGTACGGGGGACACGCCGTTATTTCCATAGGACACAGCCATCCGCATTATGTGGAAAGGCTCTGCCGACAGGTGGAGGCCATTGGGTTTTACTCCAATTCGGTGGAGATTCCGTTGCAGGCGGAGCTGGCCACGCTTTTGGGGCAGGTCTCCGGCCGACCGGATTATCAATTGTTTTTGTGCAATTCCGGGGCGGAGGCTAATGAGAATGCATTGAAGCTGGCTTCGTTTCACAATGGGCGCAGGAAGGTTGTGGCCTTTAGCGGAGCCTTCCATGGCAGGACATCTTTGGCGGTTGCGGCCACGGACAATCCGAGGATTGTCGCCCCGATCAACGAGACTGATGCGATTATTCGTTTGCCTTTTAATGATGTGGAAGCCCTGGAAGCTATGTTTGCTGAGCGGGGCGAAGAGATTTCCTCGGTGATTGTGGAAGGAATACAGGGTGTGGGAGGTATTCGGGTGGCCAGCGAGGAGTTCCTGGGGGCGATACGCCGATTGACCACTGCCTATGGTGCGGTTTTTATTGCTGATTCGGTGCAGTGTGGATATGGTCGGTCGGGTCGCTTTTTCTCTCAGGACTATGCCGGTGTGGATGCGGATATTTATACAATGGCAAAGGGCATTGGCAATGGATTTCCCATGGCGGCCCTGGCGATCGCACCCGCATTGAAACCAGTTTATGGCATGCTTGGAACTACATTTGGGGGCAACCATCTGGCCTGTGTGGCAGCGCTGGCCGTATTGGAGGTCATGCAATCCGAGAAACTCATGGAAAACGCTTTCGCGGTAGGTCAGTATCTGATGCAGGAACTCAGTAAGTTTGACCGGGTTCAGGAGGTCCGCGGCCGCGGCCTGATGATCGGGATCGACCTGCCTCCCGAATTGGCCGGAGTACGTCAGCGTCTGTTGGAGGAAGATCATATTTTTACAGGAGAGGCCAAGCCACATGTTATCCGGCTCCTTCCGGCACTCAATCTGAATAGCGCAGCTGCGGATCAATTCCTTTCCGCATTTGAAAAACAACTAAATAAATTATAAATGAAACAATTTTTTTCGGTAAAAGATGTGGAGGTCCCCTTGCGGGAGTTGGTTGCCGAAGCATTGAATATGAAGGCCAATCCTTTCGGGGATAATGAAATGGGAAGGAACCGAACCTTGGGGCTCGTGTTTCTCAATCCCAGTCTGCGCACACGAATGAGCACCCAGAAGGCTGCGGCCAATCTGGGCATGCAAGTGATGGTGATGAATATGGATAAGGACGGCTGGGCATTGGAGACTCAGGATGGAGTAGTGATGAATGGCAGTACGGTAGAACATATTCGGGAAGCTGCAGCGGTGATGGGGACTTATTGTGATGTACTCGGCCTGCGTTCATTCCCCAAACTGCAAGATAGGGAAGAGGATTATAGCGAAGACTTTTATAATAAGTTTGTAGAATATGCCAAGGTGCCGGTTGTCAGTCTGGAAAGCGCAACACGTCACCCCCTGCAAAGCTTGACCGACCTGATTACGATCAGTGAAAATTGGGGAAAGGTGCTTAAGCCTGACACGGATTTTGCCCGTAAACC
>DATGNG010000309.1:0-4096 GCA_035306865.1 Sphingobacteriaceae bacterium | reverse complement strand
AACACAAGTGCTTTTTTATAAAATAAATAGAGTGCCGATTCTTTAGCGCAAACCGCAAATTTAGCGGATAATTTCAATTAATCAACAATCGGGAGAGACAATTGTTTCACACACCAATCATTCACAAATTAAACCATTAGGGGTAAATATTGTCATACTTACAAGAAACGCGCGGAAATAACAGGAATTATTCACTATTAATCACAAAATACCATGAAAATGTTAAAATCTACAAAAATAGCAATCATTGGGATACTGAGCCTGTTTACACTTTTCCTGGTTTCCAAAGCGGAAGCAAGGCCGGGAGAAAGGGTCTCTTTCCAGTTGTTTTATGATCAACTGGCTCCTTACGGCGAATGGGTGGATGATCCGGAATACGGTTTTGTCTGGTTACCAGATGCCGGGCCAAACTTTATGCCTTATTCTTCCAACGGATATTGGGTGATGACAAAATACGGAAACACCTGGGTTTCAAATTACGAGTGGGGGTGGGCTCCATTCCACTACGGACGCTGGTATCATACGGATTATTATGGTTGGGCATGGGTGCCTGACTATGAGTGGGGACCTGCCTGGGTGACCTGGAGAAGTGGTGGTGGTTATTATGGATGGGCACCATTGGGACCGAGAATGAGTATTGCCGTGAATGTGCGGATTCCTTCTTTCCATTGGGTGTTTGTGCCAAACCGCTATATTACAAGCCCGTATCTACACCGCTATTATGTGTCGCATCGCAATCAGGTACGGATATATAATCGTACTACGATCATCAATAATGTATATGTCATAAACAGTAAAAAATATGTGAGCGGTCCTGCCCGTAGGGATATTGAACGATCAACCGGGTCGAGAGTGAGTGTGAGAGCAATCAATAACAGTAGCCAACCCACCAGAGTTGCAGTCAATTCCCGATCGGTAAGTCTTTACAGGCCGAGTATTGATGAAAACACCAGATCACAGGCCAGGCCTTCGCAAATAGTGGATGCGCAGACTGCCCGTGCCAGGGTGGCTGAAAGAGCGACAGCCAATCGCAATTCGGTTCAGGCAACGGCCAGCAGGTCAGGGTTGGAAAGTCGGGAAGCAAACCGCAGAACTGTGGAGGGTCGGGAAGCCACCAGCAGTCGTACAAATGCAAGGGAAGCCACCAGAGCCGTACAGCAACCCCGAGTGGTTGCCGGACGAAGTGCTACCCAGGCTCCGGCCAACAACAGCCGCCGGATGGAAGCAAGGGAGGCAAACCGTAGAACTGTGATGGGTCGGGAAGCCACCAGAGCCGTACAGCAACCCCGTGTGGTTACCGGACGAAGTGCTATTCAGGCTCCGGCCAATAACAGCCGTCGGACGGAAGCAAGGGAGGCAACTCCACGTCAGTCCGTGGCAAGGGAAGCAACTCGTAGTCGTGTCGAAGGTAGAGCAACAACCCGTTCCAACGGCAACAGATAATAAACCACCTAAGCAATAAATTTGCAAGAAAAATACGTAAGATTAAAGGTTAAAACAAATTGCTGGAAAGATGGCCGTCAAAGATAGATGGTCATCTTTTTATTCCGTTGTCTTCCTTTCCTCTGCCACCTCTAACTTATGCTGCAGGTCATTTGGGTTAAAGGGTTTACCTAAATAGTCGTCGAATCCATAGGTGTTTAATTCGCTGATTATTTTATCTGAAACAGATGCGGTAAGTGCTATTATATGGGCCCTACCACCATTTTCCCGTTCCCAGTGCCGGATAAATTCCACCGCCTCCAAACCATTGACCCTGGGCATATGAATATCCATCAAAATAACGTCAAATTGACGGCCCTGCCGGAAAAATTCAATAGCCTCTTCCCCATCAAAAGCTATTTCGGGTTCCAGGTCCCATTTGGCCAACAACTGCTTCATAAAAAGCACACTCATCTGGTTGTCTTCAGCAAGGAGTAACTTCATACCTGCAAAGCTTTTGTCCTGAATCAATTTCTGGTTGCGTTTCGTCTCCAAATCGATTGGCATCTCTCCCAAATGCAGTTTATAAGGCAGCTCCAACCTGAAACGTGTTCCCTGACCCAATTGACTGGTCAACAAAATTTCACCTTTATGCAAGTTGACCAAATGCTTTACAATGGTCAATCCCAATCCCGTGCCTCCGAACTGGCGGTTTGTGCTGGATGAAGCCTGGGTAAAAGGTTCAAAAATTTTATCTTGCATAGCCGGGTCTATTCCAATTCCGGTATCCTCCACTTCAACGATCAGCATCACATCTTGCTCATTTTGCTTGACCAAATCCAACCCAACGGAAACCTTGCCGATTGGGGTAAATTTTATAGCATTCCCCAAAATATTGAAAATGATCTGTGTCAGTCTTGCAGGATCCCCTATCACTTTTATGCTTTGAGCTGGCTTCTTGATATCCAAAAACATATTTAAGGATTTCTCCGATGCTTTTTGTTGCATGCCTTCAAATACATTATCAATAACCTCGCCCGGATAAAACGGAATAGATTCCAACTGAATATATTTAGAATCCATTTTGGAAAAATCAAGGATATCATTGATCAATACCAGAAGGCTCTCTGCCGAAAACCGTAAGTTCTGGATATTTTTTCGTTGGCTTTCATCCATATCACTTTCAATCAAAAGATAGGCTGTACCTATTACAGAGTTGAGCGGTGTCCTCAATTCGTGGGACATGGTGGAAAGAAAATTGGATTTAGCGGATACCAGGTCTTCCAGTTGTTTGTTAAGTTCTCTAATATCACGAACCGTATTGGTAAGGGTTCGATTATAAAGAAAATGAATAAACACAATTTGCACAAAATTGAGCAATACAATAATAAACGACGAATAAAACGGAAAGGATTCGGGGAATAGGGTCAGGTTGAATTTTCCTGCCTTAATTCCAAACATATATGCCATGACAGTCAACACAAAAACCCCTGAAAAAGCAATTCCCCAGAAACGATTGATACCATAAAAGGCCAGCATGATCACAATAAACATATGCTGGATACTGACAAAATTCATCCTATCCGGCGATAAAAAAATGATGAGCAATATATACGCCGCCATCCAGATCAATCCCCATTTGGTAAGTATAAGAAGGTGCTTTGGTGATTTATAAAGTATATAAAACAACACAAAACAAAACACGATCGCCAATGACACTATGGGGATAATGAACGGATTATCCAGATAAAGAGGAAAAGCGATCAGAAGTTTGATCAGGGAAACAGCCAGACTTCCGACAAAAAGAATAAAAATAACCTGATCCAGCGAATCGGGCAATTCACTTTTCAGATTTTTCAAAAAGATCCTTCTTAATCTGGATTTATTGATCATAGGTAACCGTCATTGGCAAGCAAATATAAGCTAAAATAATAATCAGAAGCCATATTTTACATTTAAATAGATTTGATTTGTATTTTTTTTTGGAAAAACCAGATTTATGAATACATTTGCATTCCTTTTCGGAGGCCCAGGTGGCGGAATTGGTAGACGCGCTGGTCTCAAACACCAGTGGGGCGACCCATGCCGGTTCGATCCCGGCCCTGGGTACAAAAAAGACCTGTTAATCAGTTGATTTTCAGGTCTTTTTTCTTTTTCAGGGTGTAAAAAAGGTGTAATAAATTTTATACCTTTTCCAAAATAAAATTCCCGTCAATCCCCAATTTTTGATGCAATGATTTCAGAAAACCCACATCGGGATCACGTTTGCCGTTGAGTATTTGGGATAATTTCGGTGCGCCGATACCAAGAATGGACGCAAGTCCTTTTTGTGTAGCACCCAATTCTTCCTTTTTAGCCTCTACCACGGCACTAAATGTTACTGGCATGGGCATCAGCTTCATTTCCTCGTCCTCGTACCGTTCGGCCAATCGGCTTAGTTTCTCCAAATCGTCAGCCTCTTGTTGGCTCAATGCTTGGAATCCACCCCCATCGGTAGCTTTTTGGAGATAGCCCTCAATTAGGACCATCCCTTGGTGATATTGCTTTTCGTTCCGTATCATACTAATCATGGCTTTCCAAATTTTATACCCTTGAACAATCCTTTAGCTTGTCGTATTCAGCATGTGTTCCGATAAACTGGATATACACCGTACGCCTATCAAAAAATATCATG